>NZ_JBRKSZ010000006.1:0-15999 GCF_056155945.1 Bacillus sp. GM2 | reverse complement strand
ATCCTTGTCCTCCGACTTCCTGTTCAAGCGCTGTTAATCGATCTAAAATCGACTGCATGTCGACGTCGCCAGACACTGGCATCTTAATCCGTTTCAACTTTGCGAAGTCTACCTTACTCATCAACCCGTCGTTAGTATCCGAAGCTAGCGCGACCAATACCTGACCGTCTGGACCGACTAGAATGTTCGCCAACTTTACGAAATCAGCCGAACTCATCAAACCGTCAGCGCTTGCCGAAGCCAGGCCGTATTGCGGAATGCTGAGTTTAGTCGGATCATATCCCGGATCGAACGTCGTGTTGCCCCCGATTTTTATTGAACTCTCGCGAATCTTTCCCGTCGATGAATCAACGATTTTCGATATCGTCTTTTGAGTGCGTTTAAAATCCGAAACAATATCGGTAGACTTCCTCGTAATAGATCCGAGTGTGAACTTCGGAGATTTATAGGGATCAGAGTAATCCTCGACCTCCACCACTCGTATCCGAACATCAATGTCGAATGGCTCGATGATGCACCATACGTAGTCGCCTTTTCGAATATCTTGAATGCCCTGCGCCTGTAATTCGACGTAAGTCAAGGAGATCGATATGTCGATGCGGTCATGAAGGTCCGACTTTATCCGTTCCAGTAGGCTCGCCTTATCCGTATACCTCTCGTCACGAACCGGATCAGCATGTCGAACACCTAATACGTCTGCTAGAGGACTTCTGTATTCCGCAGTTACTACGTAAGTTCCGTCTTCTTTCTTTTTGCCGAACCCCCGGATGTATGTTTTAAGAGAACTTGTATCGATATCTTTGGACGGATTGTTGATATTGAACGAATATCGCAACTGATTATCGGTATACCGCGCGATCTCTTTTGCAATGTAAATTGTTTTATTTACACACTCATATTCGACTCCGAATTTCTCAGCGATAGAGTTTAACAATGCAAGAGACTTCGCATCGCCGAAATTCTCGACGGTTACAGACTTTGCGATACCTTCCGAATCTACTTGATACGAGTATCCGGTACCTTCAAGCGCAAATTTAAGCATCGTATCGATCGAAAGTGCTTTTTCTCCTGCGATGACGTCGTAAATGTACATGTCATCTAAATCGATAAACATCCGATGAACAGCTGTAGCAGTCGCCTTCATCTTGCTCCCGAAAGGCTTATTCGATGATGTCTTGATCACGTACTCCTCTTCGTCATAAATTAATGAATTCTCGTTCTGAATCAATGGAAAAGCGTGCTGATTTTGCGGTGTCAGCACGCCTGAAATAGAAATAGTCTTTTGGTTGTTTATACCGCTTTTTCGCGTTGTGCTAACGTCTGTTAGCATTTCAAACTGGCCGGCAAGGCTCTTTATAAATAAGTCCTTCACGCGCTCACCGCCTATAAAAAGTAAAAGCGAAAGTCGAATGTAATCTCGAAACTTCCGCTTGTACCTGATAATTTAAAATTGTTCCAGCCAGGGGCAATCGAAATCAGCTTCCGATTTGTCACTCCGAAAATACTATTATTGTTTTTAGTCGCCCTCACGCGATCGAGAATAATCGTATCTCCGGATGCAGACGACCCGGTGTATTTCCAAACGTCGCCCGTCGTGCTGTTCGTGACCGTTAAGTTATTTGACGCACCTTTATATACGATACGCAAAGGGAATTGCCGAGGGTCAATCGTTTCGTCCCCAGCGTTGAAAATTCTAAATGACGTCGATTTATGCGTATATGTCGGTACCTCATCGATAAGCCCCTCGCCAATCTGCCATATATCCGAATCAAAAGTAAACGGGTTTAACGTCGTCCCGATCGACTCGGCAAACGGACTGAACGCAATGAAGTCGATGTCAAACATTCCGTATATCCACTGTTGATCGATTGAATAGTCGGCGTTGGTTTTTACGAGCCACCGTTTGCCCGGGTTGTATGATTCCGTAATATAGAACGGTTGGCGCGAATCAAACAGTTTGAACACTTCGTCACGCATTAAATAGTAATCAGGAACATCGGCCGCTTTTAAATAGAACGAGCACTTTATAATCCGTGCGTCATACGTTGTTCCACAATCAACAAGCCCATGTAGTCCGTCAACCTGCTCCGTTTCATTGCGAGGCGAAGGAGATGACGGATTAAATTCACGCGTTGTAATTCCGATCTTTTCTAAGTCGTAAACAGTGCCACTTAACGTTGTGATAATCGTATTCAACCTCAATCACCTCGCATGTAGTTTTGTATCGTAATCTTTTGCCCTTGTTCAGCGCTTACCGCGTTTTCAGTCATACGTCCTAACTCATCGCTATCAACTACGAGAACATTTTCGACAATGATCGGTTGCTGTTGTTTCTGCGAATCTAAGCCGGCCGTCATAGACGCTTCAAAGGAGCGCCTGATACTACGTACTCCTCCCGTATTCAAAGCAACGGCAGGGTCGTACGAATACCCACTCATATCGACCATAGCTGCGTTTGCCATTTCGTCGGCTGCCGCTCTTACTGCGCCGATATTTCGTTCGATACCGACCGCAAGACCCATCGGCAGGAATTTACCGATTTCATCGCGGAATACACGTGACGGCGAGTGGATTCCGAGCAGCGACTTAAAGTTGCCCGTAAGGCTGTCTACGAATCCACCAACTTTTTGGCCAATCCAATCTTTCATGGAATTTATTCCGTCCCAAAGCCCCCGGATCAAGTCGGCCCCCGCCTTGAATAGCTCCTCTTTATTATCCAAAATGGTCTGACCAAGCTTTACGACGAGTTCAAGACCCATCTGTAATAGTTGAGGTAAGATTTGAATTATGCCATCAATTAAAGCCAAGAGGATCCTTATCCCTGCCTCGATAATCCTTGGCAAATTTTGAATCAGAGCCCCCGCAAGAGCAACGATCAATTTGAGAGCTGCTTCAATGAGGGTAGGCAACATCTTGATAATGCCGTCAATTAAGGCTAGTAAAAGTTTTATCCCTGCATCAATAATTTTCGGTAGATTCTCTATCAATGCGGTAGCAACAGCGACGATCAGATAAATAGCCATTTCTATGAGTTGCGGAAGAATGCTTATAATCCCGTCAATCAAACTAGTCAGGATTTTAATTCCCGCTTCGATAATTGTTGGTAGATTTTGTATTATGGTTTGGATTAGCATGGTGATTAATTGAATTGTTGCCTCCACCAACATCGGGAGCGCTTGGATCAGCCCACTTATCAAGGAAGTTAAAATCTGGATCCCGGCCTCGATAATCGTAGGTAACAATGTGACAACAGTATTGATCAATGTTGACAAAACTGTCGTAGCTGCTTCGATAATTGTCGGTAGCGCGCTGACTATCCCCTCGATCAAGGAAGTGAGGATCATCACTCCGGCTGCAAGGATTACCGGTATCATCGTAGTAATCGTCTGAATAATCGTATCAACGACCTGGGTCACTTTCTCAACAATATTCGGTAATGCTTGCGTAAATCCCTCAAGTAATCCGGTTATCATCTCAAGTCCAGCCTGTAAAATACGAGGCAGATTTGCCGTGACTCCGTTAACTAACGAATTGACAATCTCGGTCGCTTTTTCGAGAATAGTCGGCATGTTCTGTTCTATGCCTTGCGCAATTGCCGGCAAGAATTTCGAACCCGCAACGATCAGACCGGGTATTCCTCCGATCAACATTCCGATGATGTTCGGTATGAATTCCGCTATCCCTGAAAAATCTCCGTTAAATGCGTCTGTGATCGCCTTCTTTACGTCCTCAAATCCGCTACGTATTGACGCGAGCCCCTTTACGATTGTATTCGCAACCGATTGCGGAAGTAGGTTATGAAGCGCGATTGATCCTTTCGTAAAATCTCCGGTCAAGGTCTCCGCTATACCTTTAAATAGCGATGCCGTCGTTTTTAGTGCCGGAGTAACCTTCTGGCCGGCTATGGTAGCGAATTCCGACGCCTTCTTTTTAATAGTATCGAAGTGTTTGTACGTTAAATAAATCGCAGCACCCAACGCAACAAGTCCGGCAATGACCGCTGCCGTTGCACCAACTATCGGTAAAAGCGCAGGGGCTAACTTTAGCGCAAACAGTTTCATCAATGCGAAACCTTCAATAATCCCCGGAATCATGCCGACGAAAAATAGAAACGGACCTATTAACGTTGCTACAACCGCTAATAACGCACTAAGAACTGCTATTACGGTTTTTGCTGGCTTAGGCAGCTTATTGAACTCATCGACTAAGAACTGAAGCCCTGAGGCTATTACCTTCAGCGCAGGTAGTAACTCATTACCAATTGCGAGTGCTGCTCCTTGAAGAGCAGATTTTAAGATTATTAACTGGCCTTTGAGGTTCTCTAATTGCTTCTTCGCGATTTCCTCCGCAGTCCCACCACTGTTTTCAAGCTCATTCGTAAATTTTTCGATTTCCCCTTGTCCGGCCTTCATCAACGCCAACATAGCCGAAGATGCTTCGACTCCGGAAATCCTCGAAACAGCTGCGAGACGATCGGCCTCACTCATATCCTTCGTCGCTTCCGTCAATTCTCCGATAATTTGTGCCAACGGCTTCATTTTGCCTTTTGAATCTTCTATCGTAATGCCTAGATCGTGCAGTTCTTCTCGAGCAGCTTTCGGAGGAGCTGCTAGACGTGTCAACATCCGTCTCAAAGACGTCCCAGCTTGCGTACCTTGGATACCGGCATCACCAAGTATCCCTGCCGCTGCTGCAACGGATTCCAAAGACTGCCCTGCTGCACTCGCGATTGGAGCAACGTATTTCATAGTATAACCAATCATTTCCATCGAGGTATTCGAACTCGTAAATGTTTTCGCCAATACATCCGCAACTCTAGCCGTCTCTTTCGCCTTTAACCCGAATCCAGTCAAGATATTTGATGTAATGTCCGCAGTGGTGGCGAGATCTAATTGACCCGCCGCCGCGGTCGCCAGTACTCCCGGCATGGCTGCGATAATATCATTCGTCTTGTAGCCGGCCATCGCAAGGAACTGCATGCCTTCGGCAGCTTGAGTCGCTGTAAATGCGGTTGTCGCTCCGAGATGCTCCGCCGTCTGCGTCATAGATTCGAGCTGCTTTCCAGTCGCACCACTTAGCGCCCCAACCCGGCTCATTGCCGATTCGAAGTCCGCCGTTGTCTTGACGGCCATTCCTAGACCTAGCGCCATAGCACCACCGAAACCCGTAACGGCTGCGCCCGTCGCTTTTAACGCCCCGCTCGCTTTCTCCATTGAATTCATAACCGATTGTCCGGAACGGCTGGCCGTCTGTGCCGACCGACTTGTTCTCGTAAGTCCTTCCGAAACAACTGCCGCCGCACCCGCAACACCGGTCATTGACGAAGACATTCTCGTCGAGGACGTCGTCATCGCGTTAGACATAAGCGAAGTAGATGCACGGATCGACGCCATCGAAGTCCCGAGCCGCGACATCGTAGACGAAAACCGGTCAACCGCCGTAATAGTAAATCGTATATTGCGATCGCTCACTCGTTAACCTCCTTTCTGGCAATGTCGAATTGGCTAAGCCACTCTGCTGTATGCTTAGCCTGTTCCGCCATCTCTTCGACTGTTTTCTTCTTAGGCGAATCCGCCGAGTCACATTTATACAAGTCAGACGGCTTCGGATTCTTCTCTCGATGGGCTTTTTCGCGCATGATAGCCTCGAATGCTTTTCGCTCGAGTTCGTCCCCATTGCGTTCGCTTTGCGCCTGAATAAGTATGTGAAATTCTCGTGGCGTGAGGGCGTATACGTCTTCTGGTTTCATCTGAAGGTAACGCCATCCAGAAAAAATCGCTTGTTCTACTTCAGAAAGTTTTCCAGTTGTTCCAGTGCTTCCGGATTGTCTTTCATCAGTTTCTTGACGATCTTCTTGAAGAAAAAACTATCGACTACTACCTCTTTTGAAACCTTTAGGACGTACTCAAGATCAAGTTTTTCCTCTTCGATTGCTTTTCCGAGAATAGATTCAATCTCCGCAAAGGAGAAGTTTTTGCCTGCATGGAAAAGGCCAGCGTGAATAACGTGCGAGAATACTTCAAGATCACCCGTCATTGCCTTACCGACTAGCTCAAGAGATCCGCCAGGACATACCTTGTTGAGATACTTAATGCTTTCAAACGTCAACTTTAGTTCGTACTCTTTGCCTTCGATTTCAAAATGCGCCATATTAAAATCCCCCTATAAAAAGAGCGCCCGCAAAGGACGCTCCGAATATTTTAATCTTGATTTATGCTCCGCTTGTGTCTGGTTCTGTGTATGTTTCGATCTGACTCATTGGCGATTCTCCCGCCTCGTTCACAGCCGCTACATTCACTGTGAGCTTAGTGTTAGGAGAGATTCCGGTAAGCGTACAAGAAGTGTCAGTAACTTCTTTATAGAAAACTTTTTCCGCTCCCCTATATACCTTGTATGAAGTCGCCCCTTCTACGGCATCCCAATTGACGGTTACACTATCCGTGGTAGCTGTGTACTGTAGATTCTGGGGCGCCTCAGGGAGTAGTCGGCTCTTCTGAGTTAGGCGCTCCATCTGGAACTTCGGTTAGCGTTTCCTTCGTCAGTTTTCCGTTTAGATTTGCTCCGAGTGAGTAAGTGGCGAAGTCGCCGTTTGAGTAAGTTTTCTCGAAAGAAGAAAGCATGTAGTTACCTTTCTTCGCAACCTTAGTCCGAGTGTTAATTTCGTAGATTTCAACGAATTCTTTATTCCACATCGCCTCTTCGACTTCATCTACGAAGACGTCTCCTTCTGTAATAACACCCTCAAGTGAAAGCTCTTGTGTAACTTTACCGTAATCAGATCCGGTCTTGTCTTTTGTATCCAGATCGATTGTATCCGCTGAAATACTTGTTGATCCATCCGTTTGGTTAAACGGCCTGAGCAAGCCGCTTTTCGTTACTACTGCGTAGATAAATTCCTCACCGCGGTACTCGATTCCCATTTATTTTCCCCCTTGTTTTCCGTAAGTCATGTTTACTTCAACGTCAAAATAAAGCCTGTGATACGTTGTTTTATCGCTTAAATCCTCCGCAGACATAGGCGTCTCATCGGTTACGAGCGCATCAAAAAAACCGAGCGATTTGCCCGGCTCTTCAGCACTGAGTAATTCAATTTGATCGAACATAAAAATGCGCTTTACTTTCTCCTGCAAAACGCCTCTCTCGAAGTTTGAACTCGCAAACACACCGACCTGAAATCGATAAATTGTCTGAACCGCTTCTCGTCGTTTGGAAATGACCGTCGTACTATTCGGTAGCTGCTCGATTGTAAGGAACGGCTTTTCATCCGGATACTTAACCCCGTCGAATATCCAGACGACAGAAAGTCCGGTCTTTTCCGCAAGATGGGTACGTATAGAATGCTGTATATCTACTTGCATACGATCACCGCCCCAACTGCTTTATCGATTCGTTGATATCATTTTCGAGATTCTTTTCGTTACTCCAAAGCGCATTGCGAAGGAAAGCCTTTTTCGTAGCGTGCTCGAATTCCTGTCGCCGAGCATACTCGACATCGGATCCGAAGCTCCACGACATATCGCCTTCCCTATGCGGAGAAGCTGCGATAGAGTTTGCAAGTCTCCCCGTTTTCTTCGGCGCATTATTTGCGCCGTCGTTCGCCATTTGACGCACGTTTCGCTCGACATCGTTTTCCAATGCCTGCTTTAAAACGGCCGTAGATGCGGAAAGTTTAGCGAGATCGGTAAGTCCGCTCACCCTTACGTAAAATCCCATTACGTCACCTTCCTCGCGAGACATTCGGACCGGTTCAGCAATCCGAGTCCCTTCTCATCGGTTGTTAGAATTTCATAAATGTTACCTTCCGTTTTGTATGCCTGTTTAACATCGGTTAAGTCGACGTCAATAGAGAACGTAATCTTAACGTCTCCTTTTTGCAGTTCAACGCCTCCTATGACCGATCTGTCCGTATTTGAAACCGTGGAGTAATCTTTCCAGATCGCTTCGACTTCAATTGGTACCTGTTTTTCGATCGGTTCGCCGGTGATCGGATCTTTTCCGTCACGCACCGTTTTAAGCAGCGTTATTTTATCGGTACGTCCCTCGACGATTTCCCTGCGATTTCCCTTGATCCATTGGCGATCAGATTCACTCAACATCGTCACGCACCGCCTTTTCCGTTAAAACATAGTTTAAATGCGACGTACAATTCGGATGGGGGTTGAAAACTTCCGGATCTGATAGTTTATAGATTCCGGGACCCATTCCGTAACGGTTTAGCTTTTCAAGCTGCGTACATCTATGCTCCGGTCGGTTAGCCTTACCGCGAAATATTTGAACGGCTTCGACCAAGTTGCTTTGCCGGGCGCTATAGACGGTCGCAGTCCGGTAGGCCATGTTCCCCTCCGTCACAACTAGCCGCTTAATTTTCCACGTATCATTTTCGTATACTTGACGCACATCAGCGATCATCTGATTGACGGATTCGCCACGCAGTATTGCAGAGCGAAGGACTGTCGACAATTCATCCCGTTGATCTCCTGCAAATCGCCACACTCGGTCGGACAGAATGAGCCCGTCTTTTTCTTCGCGATTAACAACGTATCGAAAAACGTTTTGATTTACCCGATCAAAAGCGATTCCTGCGATGGCCGCCTTCCCCAACGTCTCCTCCATTGCGGACTTGATTCTTTCCGTGGTAAATTCCGTCGCATCCGTGATCGTCTTGTCTAGCGCATCCATTCCGTTTTTACGAACGGCTTTTTCAATCGTATCTAGATCGCGGAGCAACCGGTTTAAACGCTGTTTCTTAATAATTCCGTCGTTGCCGCTGAAGTCCGCGAGTAGATCCGATATTTCAAGTCGAACACGGTCGATTTCTTTGATCGCGAGTTGCTGCTGCTTTGCGTTGAATTTTAAATACTCATTCGCCAGCTCATCGAGCAAACGATTCAGTCTCTCCTGGTTCGTCATCGTAAGTCAGCCCGCCCTGCGTGCGACTGCCCGGCACCTCTCCTCGCCCGCAACGTTTTACGGTAATTTCTACGCGCGTTCAATGCCAGCCGCATGTAGTTGTTGTACAGCCGGGACTTGTCGACCATCTCATCGCCGTCTTTGTATACGAAATATTGGGCGGCCCTTGTTGCGAGCGTCTCGTATGCGACTGCTAACGCCATGTAAAGAAGAGCCGTATCGTCTTCCCCTTCTTTCAGACCGCTTTCGTCCTCCGCTTCGGCAGTCCATGCGGCGATATCGTCCGCTGTGACGCCGTCAACCCCTTCTAAACGCGTTCGTAGTCGATCCTCTACCGCCACATGACACACCTCCGTTATTTTTTCGTTTTAGTCGGCGCTTTCGGTTTTGTTGCCGGCTTATCCACGCGGTGAATGAATGGCGCAGCTGTATCAAGTGCGGCGATTTCCTTTTCAACGTTCGTGTTATAGATGCCGTATCCGTTAAAAACGATGTATAGACCGTCTCTGTTAAATTCGTAGTTTGGTAGCGTCTTATATTCCGCCATCAGGACATCAGCTCCGCTGTTTTGAGCTTCGCAAGCAATGCGTTAAAATCGGCCTTCAAACCGTCGACGTCTGCCGCCGTGCTGTTTGCTTGTGCAGCCGCTTTTGTTGCGGTTAGCTTTCCGTCTAAGGCCGATTTAACATCGTCGCCTAGTTTCGTCATGGTCACCGATTTGGCACCGAGATTGCTTTCCTGAACGCTTCCCGTTCCGATGTTCCGGTTTTGAACGGAGCCGTCTCCAATATTGCGATTCAGAACCGAATTGTCTGCGAGTTTTTCATTCGTAATTGATTTATCGGGAATCTCTGCGCTGCCTTCGGATTGCAATAGGCTTTGGATGATTTCTCCGAGTTTTAGGTCGTTCGCGGCAGGCGAGATCATGTTCAATCGTTGTACATCTTCTTTACTTAAAGCCATTTACGGCCTCACCCCTTTCAAAATAAAAAGAGGCCTCGAAAGGCCTCATTAATTAGGAAACTGTTTTAGAGATTCCAGAAAGAATTGCGACTGATTCTTTTGCGTTTTTGATTTCGAAACCAAGCTCTCCACGGATTACGCGCGCGAAGTAGTCAGCTCCCGGCTCTGTAGCATCTTGGTCGTAAATTGAAGTAAGGTAACGGGCTTTGATGTTGTCGAGGTTAAGTAAGACAGCACGATCTTTCGGCATGTTTTGATCGACAACAACTTGAGAAACTGCGCCCCCAGGAAGGTCACTCATGAAGGACATGATTTGATAACCGACTTGACCTTCTCCGCGAGTTGTACGGATAGTGTCGCCTGCAAGTTTAGTAATCTGACGAGAGACGTTCGGAGCACAAAGGATCGTGTTTACACGGCCGCCACGTTTGAACGTTTCTTCGATAGCGTCATTTAAACCCTTAGCAGTAATTTCTTTACCACCGAAGTCTGTTGACGCGGAACCTTGCTCTTGAGCAAAAGCGAATAAACCTCCGGAAGTGCGTGGTTGCTGACCAGATCCTTGGTATTTCCGACCGTAAATAAGAGAGTTATTGATCTCGCGAACCATCTCTTGTAGACGCAAGTTAACTTGGTAGTCCAGTTCGTCAGCAACTCCGTAAGTATTTACTTGTTGTTGCGTACGAGAAACGGAAGCGTAACGAGTGAAAATTTGAGAGTAGTTGAACGATACAATACGGTCGTTGATTTCGTTCTTTCTAAATACGGACTCACCTTCTGGACGCGGACGAGAAATAACTTTCAGGTCGGCGCCTGCTTCGACAGCTTCCGGAGTGGTTGCGTCGTATCCACGTTGAACCGTAATTTTTTCGGCTGCTTCATCGACTTTAGTTACGCGCAGTACTTCTAGGCCGTTTTGAACGAGCGCATTTTCAGTAAATTTGCGCGCCTCTCCTTCGCCTAATTCGATCTCCGTTGCGTCCGCTGCGGCAGCAGTTTTTACAACGGCCGTATCGCTATTGAGGTAGTCGTTCTGCCATTCGAACTTAGTTTGCGATAGAGCATCTCCCGTTCCGATCAAGCCGAAAAGAACCGGTGCCTTTGTAAGAATTAAATCTACGTTCGCCTGCATGTCGCGAACTTGTTGCTGGAAATCATACGATTGTGCAACTGCCATGTGTAAATCCCCCTAATAATTTTTTGTAATTAAAAAAGCCGCCATAAGGCGACTGAATTACCGTTTGTTTTTTAACTCCCGAAGTTCGTTGTACAGCTTCGTGACTTTTCCGAGATAACGCGGATTCTTTAGCGCTAATTTTTTCGTTTCTTCCAGCTCGTTCTCTTTCGCGACAATCTCCGTTTGGGTGCTGTTTTTGGCCGGGTTGCTTCCGCCGGATGCGTCGGCTCCAATCGGTTGTTTAAACATCCACGGGCTTGATTCCTTAAACGCCGCGACCGCTTCTTCGGCACCAATTACGTTTCCATCTTCGTCAATTTGTACCGCAGACTTATCGAGTAGTGCGAGCACTTGATTCGGATCGTTTGCGTTAAGAGATCGAGCGATTGCGCGAAGTTCCGTATTAATAATCCGCTGATTGGCCGATTCCTCCGCTTTTTTAGCTTTCTCCGAGGCTTCTTCCGCTTTCTTGGCCGCTTCTTCTTTCTCGGCCCGCAGACGTTCAGCTTCGGACATCTCGGCTTTTTTGCGTTCTTCTTCGGCTTTTTCTAACTCTTCGAGGCGTTTCGCTTTTTCTTCGAGTTCCACTTGCTTCTTTTTCTCGCGTTCAAGGCGTTTGTTGAGAATTTCGTCAAGCTCCGCCTGTGTGAACGTCTTTTCCGTACCATGCGATTGCTCTGTCGGTGTTGGTTCCGGCTCCCCAGCCGTAGATTGAGCGTCTTCATTTTCCGGATCTGTTTCTTCCGCAAAAAATTGTAGATTTAAAGGCAAAAATTTCGTCATATCGTACCTCACCGTTTAAAGCCCGTCGGCTGTAGATTACGAATAACAACAACCGGCAGTTTATCGACGATACCGTAGGTCAAGCGTTGCTATTCGTTCGTTTCGTTATAAGGATCTTGGACCTGTCTTTTTAGATTCCGTTCCTGCAAAATCTCCATAAATTTGACTTCCGGGTTCTCCTTACCACTACGGATGATTGCGCCCTTAATCGATTCCATTTCATGCGCGATTTCTTCGCCTAGCTGTTCGACAAGAGCCTTCTGATCTTCCGGAAGTGGAAGGCCGAATATAATCTTGCTTCCGTAATTGTCGTCTACTTGAGCAAGCCATTCTTTGTCGTATTTAAAGCGAGGATGCTCTTGGCGCGCTTTCATATAACGTAGAATGTATTCGTTCAACGTTTGGAGACGCGACTGCCAAACGATCCACGCTCGCTGTGTTTTCGATATGATCGAGCTGTAAAGCAATTTGAGCGCCATCTCATTAATACCTCCGGTGTTCATATCCGCGGTATTGACCATCGGCACTTCGCTGATTTCGTGCAGTCGTTTTTGTAGACGGTCAAGATACGCCTCAATCGCTTCTTTGAATTTAAAGCCGCTTTCCAGCTTCGTCGCCTCCGGCTTTCCGGTATCTTTGTCGGACTCGCCAAGATCCCAAATAGCACTAGGAGATACGCGAAATGGCTTTTTCGGATCGTACTCGACGTTCGTCAGCAGTGTGATTGCGAACATTTCGAAACGCAGTGCGTCAGAGTAATCCGATAGCTTGCGATCAATCTCGTCTGCGGTATCGATGAGCTTTTCGAGTTCACTAAATCCGCTAGTCTGGCCGGAAAGTTTTTCAGTCGGAACGTGGACGACCGGAATAAAGTCGAGTCCCATCGATTTCCTCTCGACGCGCCTTTCGACGAGATTGAGTCCGTCATCGTAAATGGCCTCTTCGATCTTACAATCGTAGTTGCCGGTATCTTCGTCACCCTCCCATTCGAGGTAGTACGATAGCTTCCAGAGCTTCGTCTGTTGTTCGTCCAGCCACGCAACGAAATAAACTTCGTCAAGTTGATCGACATCCCATTCGTTATGAACTGCGATAACTTCAGTCGAAGGATGCCAAAGGATCCTAATTTCGCCGCGCCGGGTATCGTAGTGTAGACGAGCATAAACGCCGGTTCGGCTGATTGCGCGGTCTTTCGCCGCAGCGAGTAGCTTTTCGTGCATCCGGTTGTCTTCCCATACCCACGTCAGCAAACGCTCTTTTGCCTTCGCCCGACTGTTTTCCTCATCCTGTTCTTTACTCGGCGCATATCCCGGCTTAATCATGTCCGCAGGATCGTCGAGAACATCCGGCGGTACAGTCACTTTCGGCTCCTTCTCGAATTGCTAGGCCGCAGTCGTATCGATCAGCTTACGCGGATAATTCATCGTTAGCTGTGTCGGTTCATAATCGATTTCTTGCGGCTTTTTATAGTCGGTCCAAACGTTGAGGTCGCCTTCATAGCGCCGGTAGAGTTTGATTTCGTCATAGATACGCTGGAATTCTTTCGATCCTAGCGCTTCTTTCATTGGAATAACGAATTGAAACGGGTTTATAAAATTTCGGTCGATGACTACGATTTAAAACGCCTCCTTTCTAGTAGCGATAGTTTCCGATGTTTCCGCCCTTCCTCCGTCTGGCTTTCCCCGCAATGGAGTACGCCATATGTAGGGCATCGGGGCCGTCATCGTGGTTATGGTTCGGGTACATTTCGAACATTTCGAGCAACAGCTTTTGTTCGCGTTTGAACCGGATCTTGCCGCTCTGAATGTCCGGCAATAGCGACTCAATACGGAGAGCTTTCCGCGTCCGCTGTTTGATCTGCTTCAGCCGGGTGGATGCCGGATAGCCGTTCGCTTGTAATGCCTCGCCTAGCTTATCCGCGAACCATTCCTGCGCCTGCTGCGCCTCAACTGCGATACCTTCGTACTGGAAGCACATTGTCTTTTCGACAACTTCGTTGAGCAGGACGTCCGGGTGAACGCGTTGCAAAAAGACATCGGCGACATAACAAAAACCGGTCGCCCTGTTTCGAGCCACCGTTATAATTGCGGAGTAGTCGCCTTTTTCTTTACCCATCGCGAAGTCAATGCCGCAATAGTAATCAAATTCTTTCGATTCGAGTTCTTTGTCCGAGTAGTATTTAAAGTCCTCGCTCCGGAAAACTTGCGATTCTTCATCGACTGGATTGCCGAGGTACTCTTGATTGAACGCCCTAGCGCCCATATCTTCACGCTTTTCCATAAAGTCTTTATACGTGTAAGCTTGCGGCCAAAGAACCCGGGTTCCGCTATCCATTTCCGCCTTATTCGCTTCGTAAAAAGCAGTCGCATTCTTTAGCGCGTCTTTACTATCTTCGTTGTATATTTGCCGCCACTGCTCCCATAAATCCTCGCGTTCAGACCACGATAGAATCGCCGGGAATTTTCGCGACGTGAAGTCCTTACGCTTGGTCAGAACATGATTCAACAGCGAGTCGTAGTGGACGATCGTACCCATATAGATGCACATCCCGCCGAAGCCGAGCGCCTCAAGCATTTCCGACCGGAACCAATGCAAGTTTTTCGCCCGTAATTCCGGCGTATTCGTATTATCGCCAGACTCAAGGTCATCGAGGATGAATAGTCCCGGCCGCTCACTCAAATGACGTAGCCCACGCATCTGTGTCCCGATTCCTTTCGCTTCGACCTTCGTTCCTGAAGACGTAATGAATTCGTATTTGTTATCGACTTCGTTCATCGAAGGCTTTTGATGAAGCAACGGTCCGAAATCTTCACGCAGCTTTTCGTTAAATTTCAGTTGGTTGACGGTCCATTTAATAAAGTCGCCGGCTACGTCAGTTGTTTCGGAGACTTCGATAATGTACTTTTGATGTCGAAAAACGACCTGGTGGCTAAGGTATGAGTTCGATAAATAAGCCGTCTTGGCGTGCCGCCGCCCTACCGACCACCCAACGTTTGTCTGAATTTCTCCACGAGTAATTTCGTCAAGTAGTCCGCAAAGCTCCCGGTGAAAGTAGGCCGCAGTATCCAGCGTTTGGCCTGCCGGAATTAAATTCGAGCTATTGTCCGGATTTCGATCCGCGCTGAAGTATTCGTACGTGAAATAGAGCATATCGTATTCAGCCCGGTGCACCCGCTTCAGCTTTTCGAGCAGCTTTAAGTTGATCTCGACGCGTTCGAAATCGTATTCGACAGCTTCGTCCCTTTCGATTAGCTGCCGGAGCAAACGATTTTCTTCGGTTAACTCGTCGATGCGCTGCTGCCGCGCTTCTCGATCGAGCCATTCCCCGTCAACAAATGCGATAACAACGCACCTCCTTCGTTAACTTTCGTTTTCCAAACGGGCGAGCAACGCTTTTTTGCGCTCCTCATGCGACATCGTGTTCGACTTGTCCGTAATGGTAAGCTCGCTTTGATCGTTCAGATCGCCGATCCGTTTCAGATACAGTTCGATCGATTTCGTTGAGCCGCTTTTGATGCTGTCGAGCAGCTTCGAATATACAAACGGCAGCTTAGTATCGATGAACTGCGACGCCAAGTGATTTTTGTACGCGATAAAGTTCGGATCGCCCGTTTCCCAACGGTGCAGCGTCATGCGGCTGATTCCGCAGTCTTCTGCGATCTGATCCTTGGTTTTGCGCTCTTTCGTCGGCGTAAATTCGCGTTCAACAAGGGCGAGCGCCGCTTCGCGTTGATTCGGCTTGAACGCTGTTTCGTCGTATTTGAATCGCGACATCTTTCTTCACCTCCTTCGTAATCTATAAGAGCTTTATAGTGCGCGTTTGCCTTGTAGGATGATCGTTTCTGTATCCGAGATTATTGACGACTTCGCGTTCCCACTTCTTCTCCTGATCCGTTGTAAGTTCGCTATACGCAAGGATAACCGTCGTTGGCCGCGTTCCTTTAAACTGCCATCCGACTGCCGCTTGGCCTACGTGTAGCACCTGAAATCGAGTTCGATCGCTGTTTAGCGAGCGTAGCGCGCCTTCTAACATTTGTGCCTGTCCGGGAGTATCCACGACTATAACAACGTACTCTATTTCGCTCCCTATTCGTCCGTAATATACATCCTCAACGCTTGGCATTTCTCGAATATGTCGCTGCGAACTTTCTAATTCAGCCAGCGCC
>NZ_JBRKSZ010000005.1:0-19582 GCF_056155945.1 Bacillus sp. GM2 | reverse complement strand
GCTATTTTCACCCTGGCATGACTGCCTATTATACAGCTTTAAATTGCGTATAAATACCGATGAATTGGTTCGACAACTCTGCACTAGAACTGTTTTCGATGCACACATCTCCACTAGGAGTGACTACGCCTCGGAAATACTGCGGAATCCCATCTGGAGACACTCACGAAACTCCGATAAACAAGTACGGGAAAGGAGGCCTATATCCAACTGGAAGAGTGAAAGCTGGTATAGCGTTACCAATTGTACCTGAGGATATGGCGCCTCGAAGGTAGACTGTACCAACGAAATCTTTTCCGTACTGAATCGGATAATTCCAACTTTGATCTGGGTACTGCACCCAGCCATTTTTAAGAATTGGAGTTGCCCATGTAATCGAATCTAGATTATCCAGGGAATTCGAAGCCGCATTCCATGTCGCTCTTTCTTCTGCGGTTATATGGACAACAGTATTACTTATGTGGGACTGAAGTTCCGCCTTGGTTGCGATTCCATTCATATTTATTGCAGAGTCTTTTATTTTTCCAGTTGAAGTATCAATAACTTTGTCGACCGCTTTTTTTGTTGTATTAAAACTTGCGATTATGTCAGAAGCCTTTTTCGCTATCGACCCGAAAGTAAATGTAGGCGATTTGGATTCGTCAGAGTAATCCTCCCTACTCACCGCTCGTAGCTGAACGTTCAAATCAAAAGGCTCAATAACACACCATACATAATCACCTTTTTTAATATCAGACAGCCCCATGCTTTTAAGTTCAATTGCAGTAAACGTGAGGGATATATCCATGCTATCGTTTAGCTGCTTTTTCATAGCCGCTAGAAGACTTTCTTTATCTGTGTATCGTTCGTCTTTAACCGGATCCGCATGTTTGATGCCGTAGAATTCCGCTAACGGGCTCTTATATTCAGCGAACAAATAATTGCCCTTTTCGTCCTTCTTCCCATATCCTCGAATATATGTCGAAAAACTACTGGTATCGATCTCTTTTTGCGGATCTTTTACGTTGAACTTATATCGCAAGAATGAATCATCTCTTTGAATGCCGAATTTTTTAGCAACGTAGATTTTCTTGCCTCTATAGTCGAACTCCGCTCCGAACTTTTCGAGAATATCACGAAAAAGAGCAAGCGAATTGTTCCAACCGAAATTTTCTACCCTGACAGATATCGGCAAGTCTGTCGTATCTATTTCGAAAGTGTACCCACTTCCCGCTAATGCAAAAGAGAGCATCGCATCCAATCGAAGCGTGCCTGTCTTTTCTTCGTATATATAGTTATTCATTAAGTCGTCGAAGATACGATGGATGGCCGTTACTTCAACTCCGACGCCTTTCCGGTACGTTCGTTCTCGGTGGGTTTTGATGATATATTCTTCGTTATCAAAAATAAGTGTATTTTCATTTTTGACAAGGTTATAGCCAGACTGATTATTCTTAGTCTTGACCCCCGTAACTTTTAACGACCGCGCACCGTCACTACCGTCAGTTCGCGTTGTCACAAAGCCTGGCAACGGCTCCATTACACCTGTTGCATCTTTAACCGCTAATATTTTCAATTGATTCACCTACTTATAGAAAAAGAAGAAATCAAACGAGATTTCGAAACTTCCAGATGTACCTGAAAGTTCGATGTCATTCCACCCAGGTTTCAACGAAATGTATCCTCGATTAGTATTTCCGTAAACGCTAATACCGTTTTTCAGATGGCGCAACCCCTCGAGTTTTATCTTGTCGGTTGATTTCGTTGTTCCGTTGTATGAAACAGTTTGATCCGTTGTTATATTCTTGATCGCAAAATTTGTGGATGATCCGGAATATACGATATTCAGAGGCATCTCGTTACAAGGATCGACTGTTACGTTACCAGCGTTATAGATTCTGAATTTTTTAGTGCGATGGATATAAACAAGTTCATCCGCGGGTATAAGTCCCTGACCTATCTGCCAAATATTTTCACCGAATGTGAAAGGATCAAGTGTCGAACCGACTGAACTCGCAAACGGTATCGGAGACGTAAATTCAATTTCAAATGTACCGGTCCTTGGGTTTACGTCTTCTGGCTCGAAGGTGCTGCTCGGTTTTACCGTCCACACTTTTCCGGGCTGTCTCGAATCGATTAGTTCTATAGGTTCTTCGCACGCAAATAAAGCGTAAACCTCATCGATCACCAATTGGTAATCGAGATGGTCTACGCCCTGAATCATAAACTTCGCTTTGAGCTTTCGCTCACCGAACGTTGTTCCGGTATCAATCGTGCCGTGACGACCGTCTACTTCCTCGTAGTTAGTCCGGTGTGTTAATGATTCTTTACGAAAGCTCAAAAGCTTTAAGCCGTACTTACGGTGATCGATAGTCTCACCGTTCTTTATAATCGTCAGGTACGCCAATTATCGATCACCCCACAACAATTTATTGAATCCGATGTTCTGTGCTTGGCCTTTTTCTACACTGTCTGTAAGCGCCGTCGAGTCGACAATAACATTCGGATCCTTACGTAGAATACCTGTTAGCAACGTGTTGGTTTGGCGCAGTAATGCGTTTTGTCCCCGTAGCAAAGCAATTTCCTCCTCGTTACTTCCACCAGACGGATCCATACCGATTTCTCTTCCTGCCGCCGTCCATAATTGCTGCGCCCGCTGCCTATGGTTTTGCAACGGAATAATCGCTTCTGGACCTTCTTCCGCAATCCAGGCGAGCTGCTTTTGCGTCACAATATCGCCGATTTTATATCCTTTGTACGGACCGCCTTTCGCCATCGATCTGATGCCTGGAGTATTAAACGGGCTTCCATAGCGAGATTTGATATAACGGATAGCCGCAACCGCGTTGTGGACCGGATTCATGATGTCGCCCATGCCCGGAAGCTTATACGCATCAAACGTTGGTTTGATCGTTTGCATAAGACCCATTGACGGTGTACCACGTCTCCAGTTCGAGTCCCAACGGTTAATTGTAGACGGACCCGTACGGCCTCCGGACTCTTTCATCGCAATTGTAACGAGTGGGGCGAACCAAGAAGCTGGCGAATTCGTTTTAGCCATCGCCGCCCGAATCCATTGCTTAACGTTTCCGGACGCTTTATCGCCGCTTCCGAAAGCTCCACCAAAGTCAGCGAGTTTCTTTTTCATAAAGCTGACGGCGGAGTCTTTGACTTTACCGAAGGCACCTTTCGCAATTGTCCCGAAAGCTCCGGAAATATCCGGCAACTTCAGTCCGAGACTTTCTATCGTTTTAGCGATAAGTTTTGACGGATTGCTTACGTATTCCCACGCATCAAAAGCGAAATCCTTAACACTGTTTACGGCAGCTTTACCCGCATCAACAGCGGATTTTCCAACATCGATAGCAGAATCGAAGAAACTTTTGTTCTTCGTACCTTTCCTGAATGCGGGGATTCCAGAAGATAGTACCTCGCGTGTTTCTTTATGCGGCAAGACTTGCGTCCCCTTTGGCAGATTAAAGAGCGTGTCGGTTCCAGGGCTTAAACCTGTGAAACCGGAAGGTGTACGGAATAACTCCGGACCGCCTCCATCTCCTAAGATAGCAAGACCGCCTTTGTGCCCACCTGCTGGCGTACCTTTAGCGAACCTCGGAATTTCGAGTTTAGGGATCCGGAGTTTTTTATCCACCCCGAATGTATCGAGTAGCTTGTTAATCCCTTTTTGCGTCAAGCCATTGATAATTCCTTCAAGTCCGCCGATCATCGTATTTCCTAGAGATTTAACTCCGGATAGAGCTCTGCCGGCCATATTTTTTATTCCGTCACCAATTTCACCTGGTAGCGCCTTTGCTCCCTCGATCATGTTGTGGAACGTGTCGGCCGCAAATTTCCCGATTGATTTGAACAAACCTACTGTTCTGTCCTTCAAGAAATTCCAGGCGCTAACTGCCCCATTGACCAATCCAGAAAAGAGTGTGAGGACTACATTTACAGCTCCTCGGATTACTGCGGTGATTATGTTCCAAATACTTTTCAGAATCCCAAGTATCGCATTCCAGACCGCACTCCAATTGCCTTTTAGTAGCGCAGTGAAAAACTTAACTACGTTGATCACGATATTGAGTGCGTTTTGGATTACACTAACAACTACAGGGAACACGACTTGCACAATTTTCAGCACGAATTGGATCGCTGGGATAAGAACAGTACGAATTATAGTTGCCACTAACTGTAAAACCGTTACGGCTACCTGCATGGCAATCTGAATGATGCTTGTTACAACAGGGAAAACAGCCTGAACAACTTGCAGAATGAGTGGTAGCAAGGTTACAGCCAACTGACTCAAGATTTGAGCAACTGATGTTAACAGATTAGCGACGATAGGCACTACAGACTGAATTATCGCCAGTACTGGCGGGAAAATTGATTGAAACGCCTGTAGCAAAATTGGTAACAAGGTAGTCGCAATAGTGGTTACTACTGGAACAAGGGACTGAATCAACTGTAGCACTATTGGAAGTACAGACGATACGATTTGTAAAATCAGCGGAAGCAAAGATGTAAATGCTTGAGCTAACATTGGCAATAGTACCGATGCGACTTGCATAATAAGTTGTGCGAATTGGACTTGGAAAGATGCCCATGTCTGAATCAACTGTCCAACCAAAGTTACAACTTGCGGTAGAAACGCCGCGAAAGTCACGCCTAATTCCTGGATTACCGGCGCTATCTGAACCGCAATTTCAGAGAATGATTGACCTAACGTTGTCCACAATTCCCCAAAAGCATTTCCGAGCTCAGTAAACGTTGGTCCTAACGAACTAATGCTGGACATTATGACTTCGCCCGTTTTCGCGAATTCAGGTGCAAGCTCTGCTGCAATATCCGAAAAATACCCGATAAATTGATTTATGATTGGCTGAATCGCAACTACAACGTTACCGATCACCGACATAATCTGTGACCAGGCGTTCTGTACAGACGCTCTAAACTCTTCGTTTGTTTGATATAGTCGGAATAAAAAACCGGCTAGACTAACAAGAGAGGTGATGACAAAACCAATAGATCCGGAAACTCCGGCCATCGCCAGCCCTAACGCAGTCACGGTTGGCGCTAAAATCGATATGATTCCGCCCACGCTCGAAAACGCAGCCCTTAAATTCTGAATGAATAAATCTACTGCGGAGCCGGCTCTATCCGCTAGTCCGGAACCGAATCTATCTGCGATCGACGATCCGATGTTTGAAACGAATTCACCTATCGAATTAACCACGTTAGCAAATCGCTGTCGTACTGCCGGAACAATAACGGAGACGCCGTCAGCAAATCTCTCCCATCCGGCTACCGAAGCTTTTTGTATAAAATTAAATGTGTCGCCTACCACTGCCGCAATACTGCTGAATGCCGTAACCGTCACATTTCTAACTGACTCAAAGGCACCGTTCACAAAATTACGGAATTTCTCAGACTTTTTGTACGCGATTACAAGTGCTGCTCCTACCGCGGTTATGCCAAGAACCGTAAGGCCGATCGGACTCGTAAGTGCTCCGAATGCAACACCTAAAACCTTTATAAACTTTTCACTTTTTATCAAACCTTTTAAAAAAACCGCTTACAGTCCCGAGTCCAGATATCATTTGGCCGACACCTAGCATTAAAAAACCTAACGCTGCAACAATGCCCATAATTACAGTTGTAACCGCTAAAGAAATAGCTACGAACGATTGCATTCCTTTAGATAGACCGTTAAACCAGTCCGTCGCGCTCTGAAGCACAGAAACGAGTGCAGAGATAGCTGGGGTTAGCGCATTACCAAATGAAATTTGTGCAGTTTCTACGGCACCGGAAAGCTCTTCGATTTCACCCTTAAGGTTATTCATTTTTTCAGCAGCAACATTATCGGCCTTAATTTTATCCATTGCAGCCGCCATTTTATCGAAGCCTTTACTTCCTTCCTTACCAAGAATCAACGCGCCTCGAATAGCGTCACTACCGAAAATATTGTAAAGGGCTTCTTGTTTATCTTTTGCGGACAAACCGTCAAGCGCTTTAGAAAGCTCTCCAGATATTTCTGTCATACTCCGAATATTTCCGTTAGCATCAAAAAATTTATTGTCCATGATTCCAAGACTCCGAGTGGCTTTGTCAAAGGCCTTCTCGAACTTTTCGGTCCCTTGCTTCGCTCCTGTCGTCTTTTCAACATACTTGTTAAGTGCCTCGTATATATCGCCGATATTTTTACTCGCTGGTTTGAAGCCTTTATCAGCCATACGTTTAAAAGCTTCGGAAGTATCAAGGGTGACTAGACCAAGATCGTGCATTGTCTCGTACTGAGCCTTTGTCATAGGTACTAAACGACTTAACATCGTTTTCATTGAAGTACCTGCGTCGGACCCTTTCAGTCCATTCTGAGCGAAAAGAGCCAATGTAGTAGCCGTGTCTTTAAAAGAAAGACCCATTCCAGCCGCTACTGCGGATGTCATTTGAAGACCATACCGCATCTCTCCAACCGTTGTTGCAGAAGAGTTTGCGGCCCCTGCGAGAATATCTGCTGCCTGTGCAACGCTAATGTTATCGTCTTTAAACGCATTCAGTGCAGTCGACGCAATTTCCGCCGCATCCGCAAGCTCTAATTCTCCTGCTGTCGCAAGCGATAGCGCGCCCTTAAGTGCGCCATTCAGTATGTCCTTCGTAGATACACCGGCCTTTACGAGTTCTTCCATACCTTGCGCAGCTTCAAGCGCACTGTATTTCGTATCAGCACCGAGTTTAATGGCTAATTCCGTAAGGGCAGCGCTGTATTGGCGGGCTTCTGCCGGATTCATGACCGCCTTCACGCTCGACATCTGCTGCTCGAAGTCCATCGCTTTTTTCGTTGAAACCGCAAGACCTCCGCCTAAAGCCGCTGTCGCTACGCCGAATGACATCGCGATTTCAGATCCCGCAGATTGCATCCGACCGCCAACGTCCCGCATCCGATCTCCGACTTCGCCCATCCGGTTGCCGAGCTCGTTCCAACGGCCTGTGTTCGATTGGATCTGCCGGTTTGTTGCGGCCAGTTCGGCTTGAGTTGTTCGAAGTTGTGCCGTCGCTTGATTCATTTGAACGCGCAATTCTTGAGTCGCCTGAGCATCTTCGCCTTTTGCTCGTTTAGCTTCGAGATACAATCGGCGGATGTTTTTAAGACGCTGCTCTTGTAACGAGATCGATTGCGTAAGATGTTCCGATTTTTGTCGTAGTTGCTCGGTAGTAGAACCGAAATCCCTTATGCCGGCTGATGCAGCCTCAAATGACGAATCCAATACGCGTAACTTCGTATCGATCGTCTTAATGCTTGCGCTAATTTTAGCGCCTAATTGACTGAAGCCGCTGCTCTGCTCTCGCATTTTACGGTTAAGAAGGTCTAATTGATCCTCAGTTTTCCGAACCGCTGCAACAGTTCGATTATACTGGGCGAGGAGCTTTTCAGATTGTGCCGAATACCTTCCCGTCGTCCTTACGCTCTCTTCATATTGCCGCTTCAACTCGTTAAGTTTCGCCTTTTGCGTTTGTAAAGTCCGATTTAATATGTCGGTCTTATTACGCAATGAATCCAGGCTGTTATCGAATCGGCCAGCTCCAGCCATTGCCGCTTTGAATTCCGAGTTTAGTACCTTTAATTTTCTGTTAACGTCCTGTAGGCCGCGAGAGAAGTCAATGTTGTCTAGACCTAAACTAACGCGTATAGATCCGACTGATTCAGTCGCCAAATCTCCGATACCTCCCTTCTAAAAACCCGGTATCTGATCGATATAGCCGAGTTTTTGTTGTGTTTTTCCGCTTCCGTGAGAGCTACCACCATCACTAAAATTCATTAGTTCGCAAAACCACCCGATGTCCATTTCGTCTAGGTAATAGATATCCGAGGGTTTTTCGGAGTTGTCGAGATAGAGCTTTTTGAGATCCCTATCAAGTTGATCTAAAACATCAAGGGGTAAAATATACCCCGGTGTTAGTTTTTTACCTCACCGATTGCCTGCGCTTCAGTTTCTTTGTTCTCGCCAACTTGTTCATTTGGAACAGCTACAGTTCCAACGACTTGTTGGATTGTTTCCGTAATTGTAGGAATTAGTTTTTCAGAAGAAATCCCGTCATAAAATTGATCGATATCGAATTGTTCGTCATAAACTCGGACTACGTAACCTACCAATGCGTCCAAATCTTCAACATCCAAATCATCAAAGTTGCTCGACTTCGAAAGTTTAATAGCTTCCCGCAACATACGCCCCTTTACGAAAGGTGCTTGAAATACCTTCTCTTCACCATCAATCATTAATGTGATTTGCATAACCCACACTCCTAATTTCTTTATTTTTTTAATAAAAAGAGAGCTAAAAACTTAGCTCTCCGTTTCTATTTTCGTCTTCGTTTGTGTCACAATTTCGCTCATAGGAGACTCGCCGGACTCATTAGCAGCCGTTACGTTAATTGTGAGTTTAGTATCCGGACTCATGCCGGTTGTTACATACTTAGGTTGCGTCACGTTTTCAGCGAATTTCTTGTCTGCGCCTCTGTAAACGTTGTATGAAGTCGCCCCATCTACGGGATCCCATTCAACTGTAATAGAATCTGTCGTACTGTCGTACCGTAGATTCTGGGGCGCATCAGGGAGTAGAGGTTGTTGGTTCGTAAACTTTCTTAAACCAGTTTTCAATAACCTCTGCTTTCACGCCCTCATCTCCCGTAAATACGCTACGTTGCCAAACCTTGTCGTGATCGCGTCGTACAAATACACCAGAAATAGAGTCGGTTTGGAATTCCGGGCTATCTCCTTTAGTTGCAAAAGACTCCTCTTGCGGCTGGAATCTCCCTTTATATAGCGCGTAAAGTTTAGATTTCCCTCCAGTAGTAGCTGACTCAAAAAGCAACGCTCCGTACGGTGCGATATCCGTTTCTTTCTTCTCTAGTACACCATCGCTAAGAATAGTGTGACCGAGCAACAACGCCTGTGCAGTAGTTGATAATTGATCGATACCGATTTCAACTTCCGTTTCTCCCAACGAAGATTCAACTTCTGAAGGGCCGTCATCAGCATATAGAGTTTCGCTGTTTGTGTTCGGTGTGATACTTGCTTCGATCGCATTTCCGATTTTAACCGGAGTATCGTAAGTAACTCCGTTCTCATCTTCCGTTAGAATTTTCGCAAAGTGTATATTTTTTAAACCTACGCGTACGCCTTTTGCCATAGGTTGCTTCACTCCTCTTCCGTATTTAGTGTCGTCCCATAACGCAAGACTTTGTGAAAAAGCTCAGTTTCGGTTTCATAAAGGTCCTGTTCGTTTGAACGAAAAAAGCCAGCTCGTTTGAGCCGGCTCTTTACCTCTTTTTCCAGTTCTGAATATTTAGTTGGGTCTTTTGTGAAGATACTGATTTGTACATAGTGATTAGCGAAGGCCTCTTCATCCTCCGTTGAAAGGGCGCCTGATACGTTGTAAACATAAAAGAGAATGTAAGTATCCTCGTCACCTGAATACGTAATAAATCGAACAGGTACACCAATATCCTTCAAAGTCGCCATTACTAGACTCCGAAGACTCATGGCATCAAATTCCTCCGGTAGTAGCTGACAATCTCTTGCTGCGCATCATCCTTAGATGCAAGAAAAGACGGCTCAACGAACGGTCGAGGAGCGTGCCCTGGGTGGTTAACTTCCTTACCGTAAACAATTTGGCCGTCTGTCTGTATTTTGGCTTTTCGCAGTTTTATAAGGTGTGGACTTGTGCCGAATTCAAGAAAATGTGCTGTGAAAAAGTCTTTTTCAGGGCCGATTACTACTTCGTCTGACTTACTTTTTTCGACAGCGATCTTGTATCTTTTACTCGGGTTGTTCTCTTCCATAGTTTCGTAAATAGGCTTTGCCCCGGCATCTAACGCGCCCGATTTCAACGAATTAGCTCGATTACCCATACGCTGGATATTTCGCATCACCTCGTCAAACCCGGAAATCCGAATGCTCATTTGATTCCGACCTCCTTCGTCACTATCGTAAAGGTGACGTTCCGCTCATCGTCATTTATGATGCTCTCAATTTCGAACGTCCTACCTCCGTATGAAATGCGCAAGTCATTTCTAAGAATCAACTTCATCCGTTTTGAATATCGAATAACAAACCGCGCTGTCCTGTCCGCCTGTACTGCGCCCGCCTGGTAAAATTCGCGCCCCTGAACCGTCTTAACCGCTGACCAAACGGTCGCAACCGGTAACCATTCCTTTATTTCGAATCCCTCATCGTTTGTTGTTTCGGTAAAACGGAGAAATGTGATCCGCTTATTAAAATCTCCTGTTTTCACGTGATCACCTCAGTTGCAATACAATGCCGGCTACTTTGTTTCCGCTCATTGCGGTTGATCTGTTTTCATACGCATCTGTGACGTATATGAGGACGGCCAGTTTATATAGTTCCGATTCCTTGTCGGTTACACCGGCGTTTTCCAGATGTTTCTCTGCGGCGGAAATAAAAAAGGAGATAAGGGAATCCTCCTCATCTCCATCAATCCGCAGATATTCTTTTACCTCATCGGGAGTGATTTTCATATTTACTCACCGCCAGATGGTGTTGGTTCGACAACAGTGATCGTTACGGTATTCTTAACCGTTGTCTTAACTTTCGATTTGACAGTAATCGTAGCAGATCCGGCTGCAACCGCAGTTACCTTTCCAGAGCTCGTCACCGTTGCGACTGACGTGTTGCTCGACGTGTATGTTACGCCTTGGTCAGCTCCACTTGGCGATACTGTTGCGGTAATTTGCTGCGTCTCACCTACGTTCAATGTTTTAGACGATGGGCTGACGCTGATGCTTTCCGGATCAGGCACAGGCGTCGGTTTTGTCGTAACGGAAAGTTCGTTACTTAGCTCCGACGGATTACCCGCCATTGAGATCGCCCGTACTTGGTATTTATACGTAGTTTCCGGTTTTAAACCGCTCTCACTAAACGATGTACCGACACGGGTCCCAACGGAAACCCCGTCCCTAAAGATTTCGTATTCTTTGATTCCCCCAGCAAAGGCTACGGCATCCCAACTTAGGGATGCCGATGAGTCAGTCGAAGCTGCCTTTAGCCCTTGGGGTGCTTTAGGGAGTAGTGTCTACTTTAGCGATACGGAATGCAGATTTCAGTTTAATTTTGTGGTCGAAATACGCAGTAAGAACGAATACATTTTCGCCAGTTTTAACGTCTTTATCGCTTTCGTAAGTGATTGCTGGATCATAGTTGAAGTGAGAGTAACGGAAGTCACCGACGATAGGATCAACCGCAGCGTCACAGAATTCAACTGGTTTACCGATGATTTGTTCCGGTTGTGCACCGTAAAGAGTTGCACTTCCATTAGCCAAAGTTTCAATGATTTCGAGATAGTCTGCGTATGTCATCATTACTTTTGCGTTTTCACGGAAGTCCTCCGGAAGATCAGCAATAGCTTTTTTGATTGCTTTATATTTATCTTCCGCAGATACTTGCTTAATTCCGGCAGCGTAGAAGGACATTTCCTCTTCTCCCTGTTTCGGTGTTACTGCGAAAGAAACTTTTTTCTCTTTTGCAGCTAGGCCGGATTGTAAAGCGCGCTCAACTGTAGCGACCAGATCAGTATCAGTAGCTGCCAAAATAGTTTCGGAGATTTTTGCCATGACTTTGAATTTGCGACGTCCGAAAGTAACTACATCTCCGTCTACTTCAAGTTCTTTAGCAGTCTGCAAGTCTTGGATGAAGTCATCATCGTCAAGGGAAAAATCAACTTTAGGGATTTCGAGATTTGTTACACTCGTATACGTTGAAAGCTCACGCAACGGATTCTTTACAAAAGGTTCGTGAATAAGTTCTTCCGAAACTGTTTTAGGAAGGAGTTTTTCCCCGCCTGTTCCGTTATTATCTCCTAACGCAGCACGTACCTCAGGAGCCGGTACT
The DNA here is from genome assembly GCF_056155945.1 of Bacillus sp. GM2. NCBI lineage: Bacteria > Bacillati > Bacillota > Bacilli > Caryophanales > Bacillaceae > Bacillus > Bacillus sp. GM2. The sequence continues at coordinate 7,701 of NZ_JBRKSZ010000005.1, read as the reverse complement.
TCTTTTCGCATTGTTGCACGGATTAATCCAGCTTTAGCAGAAATTTTCTTAACTTTTGGATCTTCGCTGTTAAGTCCAGCAGACGCGCCTGCTTTTGCTTTTTCAAGGCTTGCTTGAATTTTAGCTTTTTGTTCCTGCTCTAAAGCATCGTGTTGATTTTGCAGGATATCCATGCGTTCTTTAAGATCGTCTCTTTTTTGTTTTAGAGACCGTACTTCGTCGATAGAAGCGTTAGGGTCGGCTGCTTTGTTCATGATTTCTTTTTCAACCGACGCTAATTGTGTACCTACAGTGTTTAAGTTTGCCTTCAGATCAAATAGTTCCATTAAATGATTCCCCCGTTTTGAAGTTTTAGTAAATTCGTTTGTGCTTCCGCGATAAGCTGCTCACGGAACAGGCGCTCTTTTTCCGCCTGCTTTTCGTCCTCTTTCGTCTGATTAAGAAGTGATTCCGGAGTGTTCCGGTACTTCGCAAATAACTGCGTGTCTACTTTCGCAACGGCAGCGCTAGGAGCTTCGATAGAATCGCACAGCCCTAAATCGAGGCATTCTTGCGCCGACAGCCACGTTTCTGCGTCCATAAGTTCGATCAAACGATCACGATCGAGTTTTCCGCCTGCTTTTTCGAGGTAAGCTTCGATAAGACTTTCGCGAATGCGATCCATGTCGTCGGCTTGTTTGCGGAGTTCTTCCGCATTGCCTTGCGCAACAGTCCACGGATTATGAATCATCATCATCGCGTTTGCAGGCATAAAAATAGCGTCACCGGACATTGCGATGACACTTGCGATAGAGGCCGCCAGCCCGTCGACGTAGACGTTAACGTGGGCTTTGTGCCGCTTTATGATGTTGTAGATCGAATTCCCTTCGAAAACAGAGCCGCCTGGCGAATTAATATAGATATTTAGCGCAGATACTTCGCCAAGTCCGTCTAAATCCTCCTTGAAAGTTTGCGCAGTCACTTCGTCCCCCCAGAACTGGGTCGAACTGATTTCACTGTAAATGTAAATCTCGCCTGTTTTAGCGTCATTCTTCGCCGCTTTGATTTCCCAGAACTTCTTTATCGTCCTCACCTCCTTTCGAGTCCTCGTTATCATCTTCGTTAATTTCTAACGATGGAGGCGTCGGGGCATCAGCCGATGTTATTTTCTGTTGCGCAACCTGGTCGATTGGGAATAAATCTTTGCTTAAATAAAGCGTATCTCCGCCCTCTTCCGGCGGCAAATCCTCCCACGCACGCACCTCATTCGGCTTAAACCAGCCGCTCCGGATACCTTGTTGATAAAAATTACCGCGGGTCTGCATGTCCCCACGCAGTAACGCGTTCATACTGAACTTAAAATAATAACCGGACTTGCGTTCCTTTTCGGTCAGCAGCTTCCGGTTAAATTCTTTTTCGTATTGAGTTGCGATAGGCATTAGCGTGCCTTGTACATAATCGATATAAAGCTGCTCCATATTGGAGACGCTGCCTTGTGTCTCGCCAAGCATGTACAACGGAATATTAAAGGCCTGCGCGACTCTTGAACGTGTCACTTTTTCGACCTCAAACGCCTTTGTATCGATGAATTCCTTCTTTAATTCGCGTATTTTTACCCCCGGTTCCTGAATTAAGAGGCCTCCGTTGTCTTTATAGAAACTTTTAAAGTTCTCTAACATCTTTTCTTTGCGTGTATCGTCGAGCTGATTCGCCAATTCCAGAATGAACGATATCTTTGCTCCGTCCATTTGTTCGAGACTGAACAGCCGGACGTCGCGATCAAAGTCGAGAGCGTTCCGCAGAACCTTTAGCGGTGAGATTCCTCTCAACCCGTCTACCGACGTATATTTAACGTGAATCATGTCCATGTTGTGAACGAAATAATTTCCGTTGTCTCCTAAAATCTCGTACCAAAGTTCACGAGTAGTCTCTTCAATCACCGGCTGCACTCTCGAAGGATCCAAAACCTCTAATCCGACGACTTCATAGCGCATTCCGTACCGTTTTATTGCGTAAGCATTGCCATATACGGCCCGATGCGTCTCCAAAAGGCCGATAAATTGCCCGGATGTCATGTTATGATTCGGCGCGTATGTCAGAAGCTCGGAAGCCTGAGACTCAATCGGTTGATAATTTTTATACGCTTTGATCGGTAGGCTTGACATTGTGTTTGATAATCGCGACACAGCCGAGAAAACCGTTTCGTTGTCAACTAGCGCATGTTCTCCGTAATTTCCTAGAATAGTAGCACGAGGAATAAACCAGTGTGTTAGATCTCTTCTCGTTTCCGCCTTGACATCGGATGGTTTGCGAAAAAAATTCCGAACATTGCTCCAAAAGCCCAATTTCTCACCTCCTAACCGTTTAATAGATCGCTAATTGAGATAAATCCGACGCTTCCCGCCCTCAACCGGCTTCGTCATATCGAGATAAACCTGTGTATGTGCGTTCAGAAAAGCCGCAAAGCCATCGATTTTCCGGTACCTCGTTTGTTTAGTCGGCAACCAGTTACCGTTCCGATCTTCGACGAGCTTGACGTTGTTTAGATACCATGTGAAAAGCTTGTTTTCGTTGTAAACGACGTTTCCGTCAAGCAATAATTCTTTGATATGCTTTAATGGGTCACTCAGAGTAATGTACCCTTGTCGCACAACTTCCGTTTGAAATCCGTAGTTTTGAAGATCGTGAACCAATCGCATCGCATTCGCTGGGTCAAACGTGATCTTATCGATCTGATATTTACGCGACATTTCAACGAACCAGTCGTAAACGTACTCATATTCCACGTATTCGCCCGGAATAATCGTCAAATATCCGTCATCTTGCCACTCTCGGTACGGTATTTTCTCGTTATCTTTCTCGACTTTTGCCGCCGGAACCCATGAATGAGACAAAACAAAAACGCGATTATCCGGCAAAATAAATTCCAGACACGCGCTCGTAAAGTCTTCCGTTTGTGATAAGTCGAAGCCGCCGATACATCTCATGCCGCGCAGTTCTTCGATATTATGATATTTGTTATTACGTTTTATAACTTCGAAGTCTACAAAGCTTTGCTCGCCGTTATCCACGAACATATTAAACTGCTTCGTAATCCAGTCGTTTCTCTCTTGAGGGATGTCGCGATCCGACCGGTAATCCTGAACCATTGTTGGAAGCTTCATCGTTACCCCCATATTCGGGTTCGCTTTTATCCATTCAGTCGGCTGATCTATCTCCTTTTCGTCGTCTAATTCCGCAATAAAGTAGAATTTTCGGTCCTGTTCATTCGATCCTTCAAGAACATCGGAAGCAACTTCGTAATATTCAACTAATGGGCCGTCTAAAACGTACCCTGCGGTCGTAATATAAATAACCATCGGCTGTCTCCGCGCAGACCAGGAGCGCTTGATTACGTTTATCAGCTTAAATCCTTGGAACTCGTGTATCTCATCAAAAATGCCGAGGTGAGTATTAAGTCCGTCAAGCTTTTTACTATCGGATGCTCTTGGCTCAATACGACTCAAAGACTTCATATCGAATATTCCTTTTTGGTTTTCCTTCATATTTCTCCGAAGTGCTGGCGACTTCTGAACCATCGCCCGGCTTTCATCGAAAAGTTCACCAGCCTGCTGCTTCGAGTTGGCTAAAACGTAAACACGCGCCCCCGGTTCGTTATCTTTTGATATCGCAAAGTTTGCTAATCCGCTAATCATCGTCGTTTTACCGTTTTTACGGCCAATAAAAACCAGGCCCTCGCGAAATCTCCGCAACCCGGTATCGCGATGCACCCACCCGTAGAGTGAGCCGATTACGAAATGTTGCCACGGCTGAAGCGTTAGGTTGGCGTAATCACCTTTTGACGGTTTGCAAAACTTTTCAATGAACCGAATTGGCCGGTGTCCTTTTTCGATATCAAATACGTAAGGAAATTCGTCAGTACCAGCGCGCTCCAAGTCTCGCAGGTGACGTTTACACGCCAAAACATTTTTCCGACTTGCTTTAATTTCTCCCGCAACAACTTTCTCCGCGTAAAAGGTTGTAAGTAGATTTTCGGCCGGTTTTTCGCATATAAATCCGGCCATTTTTTGCGTTTTTAGCCAGTTTTCGAACCATTTTTCAAGCTCCGTAGGGCTAGAATTCGTCGTAATCGTCGTCACTTTCACCACCACCCGCGTTTAATTCTTTGCGCTGTGCCGGCGTAAGATCGAGCGATTTCAGAAGATTGTTTAACGTCGTCACCGTCTTCGTAAGCTCAATCGCTAACGGATTTTTGACGAGGTTTTCCGCGCCTGCTTTGTTCGTATGCCGCATCATTAAAGGGTTTTCGGCTACTTCCTTTTTTAGTCGGCGGTAAAACTTATGAGTGTCGACGTAAAGTTCGATCAGTTCTTCATCCGATTCTTTGTATCTGTCTCCGAGATATTCCCGGATTTTTTTCGCTGTCGGTACCGCCATTAAAACACTCCTTTCATTCGGGGAGACCCCCCTTTAATGTAAAATTTCTGGTCGCGCAACAAGCGAAGGGGGCCCGCCGGTCCCTTGTATTTTTGTTTTTTAGTCCAGAGGGGAGGGGGCTATATTTCAGGGTTAGCCTCTGTCTTTACAACTCTAATTTTTCTCTGTTTCCTCTCTGTTTTGGCACTTTTCTGTCCCTTCTCCGGATGGCGTTTGTTGTGGCAGGAATTGCAAAGGCTGACCAAATTTGATGCATCTAAAGCTAATTCAGGGTATTCTCGCAGCTCCTTTATGTGGTGTACAGTCTCTGCTTTAGTGATCGTTTTATTTGCGAGACAGTCTTGACACAGGTGATGGTCGCGCTTGAGCACTAAGGCTCGGCACTTAGCCCAGGCTGTAGACTTATAGAAAGCACGTGCTTCCGGGTCACGCTTATGTCTGTCGTAGTAGTTACTCATCGCCTTGCCCCCGCCATGAATCTCGATAGGGTTAGCGCATTGCGCCCTGGTACTATCGTTATGGATGGCTTACAGAACGGACGGCCAGCCAGTTGTATAAGTCCAAGCTCATAGTCGCGTTCTCTTCGTTGCTCTCGTAGGTATCTATAGCGCTGCTTACGTTCTCTATTCACAGGCCTTCTCTCCTACGCACAATTCCTTTGTCTCTGTTACCGGAAGCTTAGTACATGTATTGGCGTGCTTGATACGGAAATAAGTACCACCGATCTGTTTATCGTTTTTAGTCCGCCACTCGAAGTCTACCGCAATACGGCCGGTAATCTCTTCGCCCTTATATACAACGCGCGGTATCGATTGTTCATCCGTTAGTTCTATCGTTAGTAAGTTCGGTTTAGGTTTGACCTCCAACGCTATCCCTCCGTTTCCTTCCGTTTATAGCGTACTTCTAATCCTCCATCGTCATTTACCGCAAAGATAAACTCGTTAGCTCCATCGTTCATTAGTCCGGATATGACGCTTTTCGTTGCCTCCCGTTCTTCTTCCGTACTGTATCCCGGAAGCTTTACCTTAACGTAATTCTCTCGCTTCGCTGTAGTAAACGTGATAGGCGTTACATAACCGGTATAAGGCTTAATAGATACGGACGTACTACCGTACTTACTACGTATATACTCGACCGCATTAAGCGCAGCATTAATCGGATTAGCCAACGTCATCCCTCCTTTCTCATACTAAAGCGTCAATCACTCTACGGTGATTTACCAATCCGACGCGCCCACCAATACCGTTGCACTTTGTCTTTATCTTTTATATAAGTTCTTTATCGCGATAATGTATTTAATAGATTACCAATATCTGCGTATCGTATGAGCGCAGCGAATAGATCGCTATTATTTGTTTCTCTTTTACGTATTGCTCTTTTACTTCTTTCTCTTTTTACAGCCCGTCCTGTGCATACGATCGATAGTATGTCCTGCGCATATTACCGGTAGTATGTCCTAGGCATACTATGCGTCAAATCAACGTTTTCGACGCTTCGGCAAGTACACGCTAAAGTCCGGTCGCACCGTTTCGCCGAACTCATTAACGATATATCCATCGTCAGTTATGTGCGGACAGAACGACGGAAAGTACCACTTGAAACGCTTTGTCCCTTCGTAATGTCCGGTCGTCCGTATGATCCCGTTAGTCTCTAAGATCGCGGCCAGCAGATTAATCCGGTTACGATCGACGCGAAGGTGCTGCTGAATAGTTTCGTAGTTTAAGAAGCAAGCGCCGAACCTATCGTTAAGGCTTCCGTCACTGCGCGTATAGTTACCGTCGATATACGACTGCAACAGAAAGTAAAACGCCACCACATCGCGTATCTCCGGTTTACGTTTGTAATCGGCATAGACTACGTCATAAGCTTCGTTAATTAGGCGCGGAAATACCTTGCGCATAAGCTCACGGCTATATACCTCGAACCCTTGCGGACTGTCTAAGAGCGCGGCTTTGTCATTCGGCATAGGCTTGCGGTCTGGTTGGTCGCCGCTGTTAAGAGCTACAACGTTACTCATCTCCGCAATACCTCCGTTTCAGTTCCGCCATCTTGGCGTCTATCTCCGCTTTTAACCGCGCCGCCTTTCTCTCACGCAGCTCTAACGCTTTAGCACTCGTTGGTGGTTCCGATAATCTCAACGTCTTGAGCTCGTCAATAAGCCTCCGTACTCTATGATTCGTTACACTGGCAGAGTAATGATGACGGCAGAACGGGCATGTGAAGTAGGTTTCTATAATACCTTTACGGTGCGTTTTCTCTTGCGGCACAACGGCGAAAGGACCTCCGCACTTATCGCAATTAACCTGCATTTAAGTCGACCTCCGTCCCCAATGCGCTGTTATTTATTTCGGATAACTCTTCCGCGGAATAAAACGTCCGTGCTACCCCGGTCTTCGAATCGAGAATCTGATACGTATCGCGCGGAAACTCTTGCGCTAAGTAATGCGTCAATTCTTCGGTTGTGTTAAACGTTAAATGTAAGTCGTGAAGCCCGCCGCCTGGATAAAAGTCATCAAACGCGAATAAAATATACCGTTTCACTCTGCGCCCAACTCCTTCCGAATCAATCGCTCGGCCTCAACGAATGAAAGAGTGTCAGCCTCCGGAAACTCGAACACGGCTTCTAAACGATTTCCAGACTCAAATTCGACGGTAGCTTCGGCCCGCATTCCGATAGAAAACGACGTTAATAAAGAGCCATCAGCGAAAATATTATCGGCCATTAAATGCTCAATCTTATAAACGCGTACCCTCATACACCATCGCCCTCCTCTACGTAAGTAACTTCGTATGCATTATCGATAACCCACCGAAACATTGGATCGTTTACAATCGGATTATCCGCGTAGCCCGGTAGCATAAATAGCGCAACGTATTCCGGGTTTATACCGTCCAGTACGTAAGGATTACGCGATACAAATTGCGTGTACTTATAGCTCGGATAGTTCGTTTTCACCCGTTTCCATATCGTTTTGGCTTCGCTAACGGTCCTTCCTACAACGAGAGCGAGTCGCCACTCTTCTTGTTCAGGGCCGTCGGACAGAGCGAAAAAGGCTTGGCGCAATTCATCGAGCTGTTCGTCATATTCGTCGCTGGCGGTAAGTTTAACGGTTATTTTACCGCTCATCAGCGCTCCTCCTTCGAATTTCCTTTCCGACCAGATAAACGGTAGGCTCTTCGTCTAACCTATCGAATATAGACCGCAATGATCGGGTCGTCTCCCAACCGTCAGCTAACGGTTCCTCACCGAGCCGTTCAGCTAGGTCCTGAAATTCGGCCAGCGCC
>NZ_JBRKSZ010000004.1:0-4157 GCF_056155945.1 Bacillus sp. GM2 | reverse complement strand
GTTAATGACTTCGCCGCAATATGTACTAAAAGGACGCCAAGTGTGCGGCTAGTGCCCGTTGTTGCTCCGTAGTTGTAGCGTCCTTCTCATAACGTATAGACAACTACGCGTGTAAAAGTTGATATATTAACGGAATATTTTCGAATGTTTTAAAACATAGCGCCCACTCCGTCGCTTACGCTCCTCCGTGTCCGCGGATATTATTAAGACCTTATCGCGATACAATTATTTATACAATATACATGATTGCGTTTCTGCGGGACGGAGTGAAACGTAGTTCCCGCTAGTCTTCGGATTCAGAAGACTAAGAAGTGATTACAGACTGAAAATCGCTGTATCCCTTGCGGCTGTAAGCATGAACCCCATTTTCGCATGTACGAATAAAGTCGTGTTTTTGGCCGATTTGTACGAATCACGTCGTGTTCATTCTCAATTACTTTATTCTAATTGAGAATATGTCGGTAATCATCCGACTTCTCGCCGTCATATCAACCGTATTATTATTCATATTAACGTATAAATATACGACATTAACACGAAGAAATAGACGCCAATCATTCGTCAGCGTCTTCATCCAGGTCGATAAGCTCCCGTATATCCGATATATTCAACGCGGTTGCAATCCGACTAAGGTGGTCGAGCTGCACCCGTTCCTTAATCCCGCGACACAGTTCGCTGATGGCAGACGGCCTTATTCCGGTTAGCTCTGCGAGTTCCTTCTGCGTCATATTCTTCCGATCAAGTAGCTCGGCTATCTTTAATTTAACGATCATTTGCCGGCACCTCCTGCGATTATTATAACGTAAAAACGATATTTTTGTAAATAACGCATTTACGTTATAACGGTTATGCGTTATAATTAAAGTAACGAAAGGAGGTGAACGTAATTGATTGACACCGTAATGAAGCTTTCGGCGATCCTCGCAACTTGGCTCGGAATTCTAAAAATCGTCTTAGAACTCCGGAAGATGCGAAAGGAAACCGAAAGTAAGGAGCGACGGCCTCCGACCAAGAAGCACCGTCGCCGACAATAAACACCGAGGGGCATTTCGCCCCTTGTCAATCAATTATAACACGAATGAAACGAATTGATACTACGGAAATTTTGTTAATTGTCGTCTTGCTCGCCTGGATTGCGGATATGAACTTCGGCCGGCTTTCCGTCCTGGACTGCGTCGGCCTCGGTTCATCTGTCGTTTTTATCGCGCTTCTATTCTTTAGATCGAGGAGGAATCGGTCACACCGCCGCTGAAGCCGCAGCAGGCTGATCAACTTCTCGATCTATATCAACGCCCTGACGCCGGCAAAGCGTATCAGATCGGCTTCAATCTCGGCTATCTAATCGCAAACAAATACGGAGGTAATGACGATGAATAAAACGAAACTCTTAACGGCCATCCTCGGCCTATCACTCGCAGGCAACGCGGCTCTCGGAATCTACGCTGCCAAACTAAACGAAGATGTCGATATTGCTTATCGTGTGGCTGACGACATGGCAGCCGAAGCTAAGGACGCTCAGGAAATTGTCGAAGGGAAAGACTACGCGGTATCAGCGGACGACGGCGGCTTCTCTTCCGATCCGGCAGCCACAGACGCAAAGCCAGGCGATCGGATTAGCGTTACTTTTACGAAGGATCAATACGAAAATGGCAGCGGATTTAAGGCGATTAAGGTTATCGAATAACACACGAAATCAGGCGTTAAGCGGCCGCCGATACCTAATATACCCGCAGCAGATTCCGGCGGCTCCTACGCTTTAATTTCGTGGAAAAAACGTTGTCTATGTCGTTGATTCAACCGAGCTAATGTCGTATCCTATTAGTCGGAGGTTGAGGACGAATGGAATACGAAACAAAAGGCTATGATACGACGATTGTATACGACTACAAAGAGTATCCGGACGCTCATCATGGCCGCTGCGACAACTGCGATTATACACTGTTCAAAAGTTCGGTGAAGGACGGGATATTTCTTCGCGAGTGCCGTAGATGCGGAATGAAAAAGAGCATATAAAACGAAAAGCCCTACTCAAAATTGAGTCGGGCTCTTTATTTACAAACTTTATCTTGACACTCTGGCTTCTCTTCTGCGTCCACTGAAGAAATGCCTATCTCATCGTTAGTTTTATCATAAGTACCGAAAAACTCTTTATTTTTATCCCCATTTATATATCCTTCTACAGTTATCCCGCCCATAGGGTCTATGTCATATGAATCCGAAAAATTTATTTCTTTAATATCTTTATAGTTTTTTTCTAAAAAAGTTTTCATCTTAGTTTTAGCCTGATTAAACAACTCGGTTTCTGCTACTTTTTGATCGTGTTGGTGCTTCATGTAAATACCTCCAAATGTTATAATTACGATGGAGATTAGGATAATTATGTATTTTCTCATAGACTCATCCTTTCCTAAAACAATTTTACATTAGAGTTGAGGTGTTGTACATGCCTAAGAATATCGATATTCCAAACATTAGCGATAAAGAATATTATTATTTAAGTAGGTTTTCTTATAACTATGACAAAATCAAAAAATCATTAAAAGAAAATAGACCTTTAACGACGAGTAGTTCTTCTCGGTGGTATGTTGAAAAAATTAAGTCGGATGACGATACCGGACTTGATGCGGTTGTTCTGTCACAAGCCGAAGAGAAAAACGGAAAGTGGGTTAAATCAGATAACCCCAAAAACGTCGTCGTAGCCTTCGCCGGTACTGACGCCGGAAAGGACCCGATCGATGACTTAGTAAAAGCAGACGGTGGAAATATCGTGATGGGGCAAGATCCAAAAAAGAAAACGCATTATATAATCGAAAAAGATGCGAAAGATACATCCAAAACACTGGGAAAATACAATTCCACACCCTCACAAGACGCTATGCTTAGCACCGGTAACTACAAATTGATTACAAAACCGTCCCAAATCGGTCAAGCCGACGATCTTATAAGAGAAATCAAACAAAAATATAAAGGCACCTCGACGATCATTTCAACGACTGGACACTCACTCGGAGGTGCAGAAGCGGAATACAGTGCGGTCAACAACGATATCTATGCCGTCGCATTCAACAATCCCTCCGTCGTTAAATTACATTCCGAAGAAAAGCAAAAGGAAATCAATAACGGTGAATACAACCGGTATGTAAAGTCGATCGTAAATCCGGATGATATGATCGGAGCCGGTTGGTGGAATGAGTACGACCGCCACAATGGAACAACGATATATACAAAAGATCCTGCTGTATCGAATGCTATGCGCGAAATGCGAATGCGAGGCAAGGTAACTGATCAAATTGGCGAAAACGCTGCGTACTTCTTTCAGACAGCAATCTTGGGGATGCCTGATACGCATTGGGTCGGCAGCAATAATTTCTCTTTCGACGAAGACGGTAATATTAAGAATATAGACGGCGATGAACTCGTTTATGACAAAAATTTAAAAGCGATGCTCCCACCGGAAGTTGCCTCCGGAAGTGGCGCAATTAAAGTAACACCCGAAGTTGCCAAGCAGCTCGCGCAAAAAGTAAATGCGATCATCGATGACTTGCGTACGATGAAAAGAGAAGCGGAAAACGCCTACCAGGAACATGACGCTGCGATAAGCGATTTGAAATACGATACCTATCGCCAGGTCGGTCACGGCTTATACGATCAGCTTACGCTCGATGATGTAAACAATACGCTGAATGATTTGGCGCAGTCGTTCGATAAAAAAGGGAATCCGCTGTTTTACGATGTCGATGCCGAAGCGGCCTATATCGCGTCATTGCAGGATACGATTTCAGATTTAGAGGAGATCAGCGGTTATCTCGCACAAATCGCAAAGGATTTCAAATCAAAAGACAAGATGCTCGCAAACTGGTTAAAGTTATAGGAGATGAGTAGATGGATACGTTAGATCAAATAATCAAAAAGCAGAACGACCCAATGGAAAAGCGCAGGCAGCTTGCTATGCTGAAAACGGGTATGAGAGGCGTGGCCGGAACCAAGCTCGAATCCGTTCGAAATACCCTCAGACCGAAATTCAAAGTAGATGACATACAAAAGGAAATGAACAGCGTCTATTCATCACTTCTCTACAGCTTCGAAGGGAAAGCGCAGCAGGCGCTCGCACAGCGGATCAGCCAAAGCGCTCAGCAGCTTATTCATACGGAACAGGA
>NZ_JBRKSZ010000003.1:0-5093 GCF_056155945.1 Bacillus sp. GM2 | reverse complement strand
AGCGTGAAAATCGTTATCTATTCCGCTTTGTATTCGTCAATGACTTCGCAAATATACGCATCAACACCGTTACGCGCTTCGTTCATAATCCGTTCAGCATAATCGGCGAGCGCATCTTCGTAATTGTCGTAGATCGCTTGGCCTGCGTCGCAATAGTCGCTGAAGACTGCGTATTTCATTCGTCATCACCCTCGGTTATATGTTCGACGAACTTAACAATCGGTTGTTGACTCCGAAAACTTAAACTCATTTCAAGACCGTCGCCGTCCGTTCCAATCGCTATCGATTCGCCATGTTCGAGTAGATCAGCGACCAACTTCCGCAATAGTGCCTTGTCATCTTCCGATAGTGCATGAGTCGGAATGAACATCGTAATCACCCTCCGTATTTAAAATTTTGCGAGAAAATTGCCGGCGTCCGGCACGGCTTTTTCCGATCGGACCTCCCCCGCCCCCTTCCGTTTTTCCGGTCGGTGACGCCGTTGTTTATGCATACCGATGTATTTCGTATTCATTTTTAGTTTACATAATTCCCGCTATCGGAAGTTGTTTAATCGCTAAACCCGTGTCACGACTGCGTTTGTGAACTGCGCAGTTTACTTTGTTATGCATGTTTTTATACATCGCAGTACTGGCGCGGCTTCAGGCCGTTTCACAATCGCTTTATTACGCTAAAATTTCGTATATAGTTAACGGTGTGAACTATCGGCTTCCGAGGGTCGAGGTTTTCGAAGGGTCTCCGTCATGAAGCGCGAGGCTGACTTACAGGCGGACGGCACTCCGACCTCCGTAACGTCCTATATCCGAATCCTCCCGTATCCCTTCCTATATATCTACGTTCTCCTCTTCGGTGTTACAATCGCATAATAAAACGCCTTGCTATTCGTTCAGCAAAGCGGTAGGTTTACGTTATGTTACACGTCCTTCTATTACGTAAGACAGCATATAGACGTAAAGTATGCGTATTTATCGTTAAGACATCGCAATTACTTTCGATAGGTTATCGGACTTCTTTCCGTATGTTTTAAAACCTAGCGACCACTCCGTCGCTTACGCTCCTCCGTGTCCGCGGATATTATTAAGACCTTTATCGCGATACAATTATTTATACAATATACATGATTGCGTTTCTGCGGGGCGGAGTGAAACGTAGTTCCCGCTAGTCTTCGGATTCAGAAGACTAAGAAGTAATTACGGACTCAAAACCGCTGTATCCCTTGCGGCTGTAAGCACGAACCCCATTTTCGGTTGTGCGAATAAAGTCGTGTTTTTGGCCGATTTGTGCGAATAAGATCGTGTTCATTATCAATTACGATATTCTAATTGAGAATATAACGATAATCATCCGACCTCTCACCGTCACATCAACCGTATTATTATTCATATAAACGTATAAATATACGGTAATAACACGAAGAAATAGACGCCAATCATTCGTCAGCGTCTTCGATCTTCACCTCGAATAACTCCTCGACATTTACTCCGAGCGCCTTCGCGATGGCAAATACGTGCCAATCGTAATGTCTTTCCGCGGAATCAAAGCGTGAAATAGTCGGTTGTGGCACGCCGGTTCTTCTCGATAATTCTGATTGCGACCAATCTTTTTCATCTAGGATCGCTTGCAAACGTGGTTTAACCGTTATGTTCATCGAATCACCTCTGCGTTAATTATACGCCGGAGAATATTTTTCCGCAAATTCACTTGACTTCTTCTATACGATAGCGTATAATAAGAGTATAGAAAGGAGGTGAACGTAATTGATTGACACCGTAATGAAGCTTTCGGCAATCGCCGCATCTTGGCTCGGAATTATCAAGCTCGGTCTTGAACTCCGCAAGATGCGAAAAGAAGCCGAAAGTAAGGAGCGACGGCCTCCGACCAAGAAGCACCGTCGCCGATTATAACACCGAGGGGCATCTCGCCCCTTGTCAATCAATTATAACACGAATGAAACGAATTGATACTACGGAAATTTTGTTAATCGTCGTCTTGCTCGCCTGGATTGCGGATATGAACTTCGGCCGGCTGTCCGTACTGGACTGCGTCGGCCTCGGCTCAGCTGTCGTTTTTATCGCGCTTCTATTCTTTAGATCGAGGAGGAATCGGTCACACCGCCGCTGAAGCCGCAGCAAGCCGATCAACTTCTCGATCTATATCAGCGCCCTATTACGTCATTTAAAGACGAAGGCAAAGCGTATCAGATCGGCTTTAATACGGCGCTTACATGTCTCGGCTATTTAATCGCAACCAAATACGGAGGTAATGACGAATGAAAAACGTAAAATCTGTATTCTTGAAAAACGCCGTAATTCCGGTGGAAGATCTCCGCGAATGCCGTCATTGTGACGAGGATCATTCCGTAGAATGGTACGCGGAAGATGTTCCGAGAGGCTACGTATGGAGCACATACTGCCACGCTTGTCGAGAAGATAATTCCGGGTACGAATTTTAATCATATATTGCGGAGGTAATGACGATGAATAAAACGAAACTTTTAACGGCCATCCTCGGCCTATCAATCGCAGGCAACGCGGCTCTCGGAATCTACGCCGCCAAACTAAACGAAGATGTCGATATTGCTTATCGCGTGGCTGACGACATGGCTGCGGAAGCCAAAGACGCCCAGGAAATTGTCGAAGGAAAAGATTACGCTGTTTCAGCGGATGACGGCGGCTTTAGTTTCGATCCGGCAGCCACAGACGCAAAGCCAGGCGATCGGATCAGCGTTACTTTTACGAAGGATCAATACGAAAATGGCAGCGGATTTAAGGCGATTAAGGTTATCGAATAACACACGAAATCAGGCGTTAAGCGGCCGCCGATACCTAATATACCCGCAGCAGATTCCGGCGGCTCCTACGCTTTAATTTCGTGGAAAAAACGTTGTCTATGTCGTTGATTCAACCGAGCTAATGTCGTATCCTATTAGTCGGAGGTTGAGGACGAATGGATTACGAAACAAAGGGATACGACACAACGAAAATATACGACTACAAAGAGTATCCGGACGCTCATCATGGCCGCTGCGACAACTGTGATTATACGCTGTTTAAAAGCTCGGTGAAGGACGGAATTTTCCTTCGTGAGTGCCGCAGATGCGGTATGAAGAAGAGCATATAAAACAAATAAGGCCGAGCGGGCTAATTTATCTTGTACAAAGCTTATCTTTACATTCTTCTTTGGGTTCGGCATCAACCGTATATGACAATATTTCTTTATTGGCTGGATCATATAGACCTTCAAACTCTTTTTCTCCGTTAGTATAACCCTTCACAGTAATACCACCCATTGGATTAATATAGTAATTCTCAGAAAAATGGATATCTTTCACATCTTTATAGTTAGTTGTTAAAAATTTTTCCATATGATTCTGTGCTTCTTCGAATAAAGCAATCTCTTTTTCCTTTTGATCGTGCTGATGCTTCATAAAAAGTCCTCCAACTGCTATAATTATTAAAATAAGGATAATTATGTACTTTTTCTTTTTCAATCGGAAATCAACCCTTTCCTATCCTATTTTACAAAAATAAAGAGGCGATGTATATGAGTGATAAGATAAAAGTTCCAAAAATAACAGATAAAACTTATTATACGCTAAGTCAGGAATCTTACAACCGCGAAAGATTAGATGATAAATTGAAAACAGGAAAACCGATACAGACAGACCAAAAAACTTATTGGTATGTCGAAAAAATTAAAAGAGACTCTGATACGGGACTTGATGCCGTTGTTTTTTCTCAGGGTCAAAAAACAAAAGACGGCAAGTGGGTCAAATCAGATAATCCCGAAAACGTCGTCGTAGCCTTCGCGGGAACTGATCCGAAAAGCCAGTTCTTTCAAGATGTTATTGACGCAGACGGCGGGAACGTTGTGATGGGAATTGACCCGAAAAAGAAGGAACACTACATAGCCGAAAAAGATGCGAAAGATACTTCTAAAACACTCGGAAAATATAACGGAACTCCGTCACAAGACTCGATGCTTAGCACCGGTAACTACAAATTAATTACGAAAACGTCCCAAATCGGGCAAGCTGACGATCTGGTGCGGGAAGTTAAACAAAAGTATAAAGGCACCTCGACGGTTATTTCAACTACCGGACACTCGCTTGGCGGCGCAGAAGCTGAATACAGCGCGGTCAACAACAACATCTATGCCGTCGCGTTTAACAGCCCTTCAATTGTTAAGCTGCACTCTGAGGAGCAGCAAAAGAAAATTAACAACGGTGAATATGACCGGTCCATAAAATCGATTATCAATCCGGATGACATGGTCGGGGCCGGCTGGTGGAACGAATATGACCGGCACAATGGAACGACAATTTATACGAAGGACCCTGAATTATCAAATGCGGTGCGCGAGGCGAGAATGCAGGGCGATGTATTCCAACAAATCGGGCAAAACGCTGGGTATTTCTTTCAGACCGCAATCTTAGGAATGCCCGACACCCACGGCCTCAATGATTCGAATTTCACCTTCGACGAAGACGGCAACGTTCAAAATGTTGAAGGCGATGAACTCGTCTACGATAAAAATTTAAAAGCAATGCTGCCGGCTGAAGTGGCATCAGGGAGCGGCGCGATTAAAGTCACCCCCGAAGTCGCTAAGCAGCTTGCGGAAAAAGTAAATGCGATTATAAACGACCTGCGTACGATGAAAAGAGAAGCGGAAAACGCCTACCAGGAACATGACGCTGCGATAAGCGATTTGAAATACGATACCTATCGCCAGGTCGGTCACGGCTTATACGATCAGCTTACGCTCGATGATGTAAACAATACGCTGAATGATTTGGCGCAGTCGTTCGATAAAAAAGGGAATCCGCTGTTTTACGATGTCGATGCCGAAGCGGCATATATCGCTTCATTACAAGACACGATTTCAGATTTAGAAGAAATCAGCGGCTATCTGGCGCAAATCGCAAAGGATTTCAAATCAAAAGACAAGATGCTCGCAAACTGGTTAAAGTTATAAAATTAAAGGCGCCAATAGGCGCCCTCTTTCGTTTTATGCTCCGCGCGGAAACCCGTATTTAGGCTTCGGCAACTCTTTCGCTCCTACCGTAAATCCCATCCGTATCACCTCCGACATGG
>NZ_JBRKSZ010000002.1:0-1605 GCF_056155945.1 Bacillus sp. GM2 | reverse complement strand
GTTCGTGCATATATTCAAGATCTCCGGCACCGTAAAACTTTCCGTTTAAGAAACAGGCATAGATTTGATACATTTCATTAAAACCTCCTCTCCGTTTAAACCACGCACGACAAGCAGCCTTCCTGCCCCGTATCTTTTGTCCGCGCATAGTACAGCGTCTTGATCCCCTTGTGATGCGCATATAAATCAATTCGATTCAGATCGCGCGTAGTCATCGTATCTTTTAAGAACAACGTAAATGAGATACCTTGATCGACGTGCTGCTGAATTATCGCGATCATATCGACGACTTTGAACATATCCATGTCGTACGCTTCTTTATAGAAGAACCAATTCTTCGCGCTAAGCCCCGGCATCGGATAATACGTCTTGGAATTTCCGTATGTCCGTTCCTCTATGCGCTCCATAATCGGCATGACTGACGCTGTCGCCGACTGAACGTATGAGATCGACCCTGTCGGTGCAATCGCGAGTCTATACGAATGGTATAGTCCGTATTTTCGTACGTTATCCTCCAGCCGAACCCAATCGATGCGTTCCGGAATTTCAACGCTTTCAAACAGCTTCGCGACCTTCTCCGTTTTAGGACGGAACTCTCCTACAACGTACTTATCGAAATAGCTTCCGTCCGCATACGTTGATCCTTCGAATCCCTCGAACGTGCTGCCGGTTTCCCTCGCAAGCTCCATCGACCGCACCAGCGACCAATAATTGACGAGCGCAAAGAATACGTTAGCGAAGTCGCGAGCCTCTTCCGATTCATAAGCGATCCCATTCTGCGCAAGATATCCGTGCAGATTCATCGCGCCAAGTCCGATCGAACGCATCTGACGGTTAGCCTTAGCGACTGCAGGCGCGTTCTTGATATTCGTTGATTCCGATACGACCGTCAGCGCATCAACAGCGAGCTTAACCGTTTGCTCGATCGACTTATTCGCCATCACGTTCGCAATGTTCAGCGAGCCGAGATTGCACGAAATGTCGAGGCCGATCGCGTCCTCTTCGCCGTAGTCGGTGTATTCGGATACTTTAGACGCTTGACAAATTTCTGAACAGAGGTTGGAAAATTTAACCTTCGAAATGTGATTAAGCGCATGTTCTCGGTTCACATTATCTTGAAACATTAGATACGGATAGCCTGATTCGGAACGCAGCACGGCCATCTTTTCGAGCAACTGACGTGGGTTAATGCGTTCCTTGCGCACCGCCGGATTATCTACGAGTTCATCGTACATTGCGCCAATATCCATGTCGTCAAGATGCGTGCCGTATGCCTTATAAACCGTGTGCGGGTAGAAAACGTAAGCTGGACGATCTTCTCGCGCTAGTTCGATGAATTTATCCGGAATGACAACGCCGATCGATAATGTTTTGACCCGGACGTCTTCATCTGCCGAGATTTTCTTCGTATCTAGGAAATCGTTAATGTCCGCGTGGAATACGTTTAGATACGCGGCGCCCGCACCGCTTCGTTGTCCGGCTTGGTTAATATGCCGCAATGACTGATCGAGATTTCTCATAATCGGCACAACTCCGCTGGTCACATCCTCGTAACCCATTAACGACTCACCTTTTGCGCGAGTCTTTGAAAGATTAACGGAGATG
>NZ_JBRKSZ010000001.1:0-61904 GCF_056155945.1 Bacillus sp. GM2 | reverse complement strand
CTCGTCACAAATTGTGACGACATCCAAACAACATACTCGAAGACCTCCCCGTCTCACTAACGTATGAAATCGCACGCCCATCCGCAGAGTCAACCGAACCGAAACGCCAAGCTAAACAGGCGGTCCTAAATGGCGAAGTTAAAACGCTAAAGGAGTACCGGGAACTATTGGCGGAGAAGGAGGCGGCAGAGGCAGCGCTTAAGCAAGCGGAATCTCAACGGGAGCAAGCGGTGCGGGAAGCGGATATATTGCGTAACAAACTCGAACGAGTCGAAGAAGCCGAACCGGAAATTCAGACGGAATACGTCGAAGTTAAAACGCCTGATCCGGAACTGCTCGCTGAAAATGAACGATATAAAGAATTGTTCGGTGACATTTCGATGTATGAAGGGCGGACAACTCGCGTGACTAACGGAGACGCGATCACGTATACCGTATATGAGTTTTCCGAAGATGTGCGTAAGTTTGTGGAAAAGTACGGTCATTTGACGCATTTCTCTCGGGAGTTTAGCGAAAT
This sequence comes from Bacillus sp. GM2, assembly GCF_056155945.1. Taxonomy (NCBI): domain Bacteria; kingdom Bacillati; phylum Bacillota; class Bacilli; order Caryophanales; family Bacillaceae; genus Bacillus; species Bacillus sp. GM2. Next base: position 61,387 of record NZ_JBRKSZ010000001.1, on the reverse strand, counting down.
GATTGACGAAGGCAAAGAAGAATATAGGAAAGCGATTCATGCGATGCAGACGCTTATGAGATCGATTCAAGGTGCTATGGACGAAAAAGAACCGATCATTATAAACGGATAAAGGAGCGATTTAAATGTTGACAATCAAAAACGTAAAAGATGGCGGAGTAGCTTATATTTTCGGAGCTGAATACGCAGGAGTTGCGAAGGCAATGTTCCCTCAATTCGCTGAGAAGTTGTTGGGCGGCGAAGAAAATGCGGCATTACCGGAGCCTAAGAAACAACGCACGCTGGCCGATGTCAAGAACGCCGTAGATAAACCGCAATCTGATACTCGTCTATGCCGTTCGTCAAAATTGACAGGGAAGGCCCTTCATCGAGAGATTTCACAAGTAATGTTTCGCGCAGAGACTTTATTCGGTCTTAGTAGAAGAAAGGTATGGGGCGAGCTGTACGAAAAGCTTCGTCAAGAAACAGGCGTAGATCCTAAAAACGTCAAAAGAAGCACAACGAAAGGGATACAGGGAGGTCCTTCAAAATTAAGCACATATTTAAAAGACGGTTACGGTCAGCGCTTAGTAGAAATCGCTTATGAAATCTACGACAGATATGAGGCGAGATCATGACAAACGAAAAACGACCGATCGATTTCCACGATCACAGGTTCATCTGTGGAACTAATTCAGGAGGTGACTATTATGTACGAAGGTAGAAACGAATCTGAAGACGAGATTTTGTTCGCACATCTTTCTGGATTTTTATCTGAAGCACACAATATGGGTGGCGATCAGGAAACCGGGAAGAAGAATGCGGTTAAACTAATTGAACTTCTCGAATCAAAAGGGTACGTCATCGCGAAGGTGTTCGATAAGGGGGCTATGTCTTGAACGAAGAAAGAGGCGTTTTGGATTTACGCGAGCACAAATTCGCACAGGTAGCGAGCAGCGTATTAGCTGACGTCAAGATTCTCGACAAGAGTGCGCAAAAGCTCGTTTATACGATGTTGTCGATGCACGCGGACAATCACAGCAAGCAGTCGTTTCCTTCGATCAAGACGTTGGCAGCCGAATGTTTCTGTTCGGAGAATACGGTCCGGGAGGCTTTACGGAAGCTGAAGGAAGTCGGCTTGATCGATATTCGCGAAAGAAGGAGTAAAGAGAGCGGTCAATTATCGAACCTGTACGTGCTGCTTCCAATACCGAAAGCATTCGAAAATGAAGCCGGGGGTTCATGAGGTGAACCCGTCCCTTACTCAAACGATAGACGAACTATACTCATTTAAATAATAGCGCTCATATACATTCGCGCGGATATTCTTTATTAAAAGATGTACCGCGATTAATAACATCTGCAAGAGTGAGCGTAAGCGAACGATTGCTAGGTCTTATTAATAAACGGAAGGGATTGAGAAAGTATGAACGATAAGACGATTCTCAAGGGTATGATCGAAATTTATCAAAACGAATTTATGTGCGGATACGACGGACCTGATAAGGATGAGCTGCGTATTATCTTCTTAGAGCTAATCGTACACGCTACGCAATATATTAACGACTTTAGGTACTGTAGTGACCCGAAATGCCCGTGCAGTCCGGAGTTTGGTATCGGAAAGCTAATGCGGAATCACGGGCAGAAAATAAACTCGGTGCTGTTCGGTGGTGCGTTCGGACTGAGCGAAGTTCCGATGCGACCTATTCGCGACTTTCTCAATCAATTTAATCAACGAAGGAGATGACGAAAATCATGCCGATTGAAATCCCGATTTCCCCCGACTACAAACTCACGTCAGACGAACGCAATATCATCGTAAATGAACGCTATTTCACCGATCCAACGAAAGCGCTGAACTGGACGAAGCGGTTCGCCGACAATCCCGATCTTAGATCCGTCACCAATCGCACGTTGGCGGGAGATCGCGTACTTCTCATCGGCTGACCGCGCAATCATGTTCGTCATGGATCGGCGGATTAAATTATCGGACGCCACGACGCTGGAAGAACTCGCACGAATTATACGGGAATTTCGCGGTGAATTAGCGGCGCTACTGACGGTCGAGGGTAATCGTAAGGGTTGACGTTATGAGGTGAAAATACACGGAATGGGGGCGTTAAAATTGACGGACGAAATCGCAGACCTACGCTGTACTGTAGCCGAATTGATTGCGGAGAACGAGCGGCTGAAGAAGGCGCTGAAATTAATCGAATCGAAGTCGGAGATTCCCGAAGAACCAGTCGATTTAATACCGATTACTGAGCTATACGAAATAAACTTACACGCAAAGGAGGCGCTAAGATGACACGGCGTGATGACATTATCGAAGATATTCGGCTTTTACAGCACGAAATTTACGAATTGGAAGAAGAGATTCGCGAATTAGAAGAAGAACTCGAAGCGTTAGAGGAGGACGAATAGATGAGCGAAATTAAAAAGCCGGTAATTACGAAGGATCAGTCGGATTCGATAGAGGCGTTTTTAGAGGTGGGGACAAAAGAAGAACTGCTTACTGCTAAAGTGCACTGTTGTCATTTTGGAGATGAATATTCCGGAATTAATACTATTGACATCATGACGCTCGCGGCCGCATTAATCAACGGATATGAAGTCGAAAAGACGCCGGAGGAGAAGGTGCGGGAGTTTTACGAATCTCACGGAGGTTCACCTAGCGCAGAGGAACGGAAAGCGGCCATTCGCGAAACATTATACAAACTAGGAATCAAAATCGAAGGAGTGAATGCGTAATGACAAAAGACGATATCGAAGCGATCCGTCAGCGTGTAGAAGCGGCAACGGGGGGATATTGGGGCGCAGATGATCATGAATGGCCGGGAAACGAAAATCTTCGGTATTGGGTAAACACACATTGGGACGGCGTTGCGGCGGCAGTAACGAAAGAAGACGCAGAGTTCATCGCGCACGCCCGGCAAGATATTCCGGCTTTGCTCGACCACATTGCGGAGCTTACGTCAGAGATAGCGAGAATGTGTCCGATTGCCGACCGACCCGTTATTGAATCGTTGTTAGCGGAAAAGGATCACATGGCGAAGGAAATTTCGGACTTGCGTCGTAAAATCGACCTCTACGAATCCTATGCGCAAGAATACGATTATTATGCGATTCTTAACGAAATGGGTGACGAAAATGCCGACGACAGATAAACCGTTATCCAAGTGGAATGTGCGCGACTTCCAGGCGTATTTAAAAGCGGAGCATGAGCGGCTGTACGGCGTCCCTTACGTTCCGATGCCTACTCGCGAACCATGGAAGGCAGAAGCGGGGATGCTCGGGCGCTGGGTCGGAACGAAGCGGAAGCCGGGCGAATACGGACCGGAAGTGACGAAGCGCTTCATCGATCTGTGCTTTGCGGAATACAGGCCGACGGCAGAATGGCCGGGCGTCAGCTTCGGATTTATGCAGAAGTGGATGGGACGGAATTTACAGCGGGCAGTGGCGGAAATCAGGGCCGAAGAAGCGGCGCAACAAAGGCGGGAACAGCAGGCGGAAATCGGCGACGACTTTTATTAAACGGAGGGATTGCGAATGAGCATCGGACTTGAAATAAAACGACTTTTAGACGAAGGTTATACGGTGAAATCTGCGGCGGCTGGAAGAGTCGGAGAAATAACCAATGTATCAGACAGCGGACATCAGATTTATTTTCGTCCACGAAATAAGAAATGGATCGGTATTACGACATTTAATATCGGAGATAAAGTTCGTATCGAAAAACGTGACGATCATTATGTGATAGTAAACGTAATCGAGAACTAACGAAAGGAGTGAACGCCATTGACTAACGAAAGAAACTGCGTCCTGGCTAACGGATGCAAAGCGGCCGGCACGTCCGCCTGTAACCGCCAATGCCCGCACTTCATCGCACTACACGGCGCATCGGGCAACGGCGGCCGGTCTGCGGCGGCAGGATTACCGCGAGAATATCGTTTGACAACGCTCGCCAATTCGCCAGCCAGAGCGGGGCAGCCTGCGGTATATCAATCGGTTGAAAACTACGTCAAGACGTTCGAGCGCCAGTTCGAGCAAACGGAAGGCTATATCGAACCGGCTGACCGGATCAAGTCGTTGTATCTCTACAGCGCGAACTCCGGCACCGGAAAGACGACGACAGCGGCGGCAATCCTTAACGAATGGCTGCGCATCCATTACAGCGGGTCTTTGCGGAGAGGTTTAACGCCGTCACTGCGTCCGGCCTATTTCCTCGATGTGAACGAATGGCAGACGGAATTCAACCTCGCAACCATGACGAACGATGAGGACGGCCTGACGGAGTTCAAACGAAAGATGACGCTTGCGATGGCGGCTCCATTTGCGGTACTGGATGACGTTGGAGTACGAGATTGTACGCCTGCATTTCGCGGCTATCTTCACGCAATAGTTAACGCAAGAGTGACGAATCAGTTACCGACTGTCTACACGAGCAACATTGCGATCGAACGGCTGCCGGACGTTTTCGGAGAGCAACGTCTGACGGACCGTATTCGTGACCTATGCCGCGTAATTGAATTCGAGGGCGAATCGAAAAGGGGGCTGCGGAGATGAAAACGGAGATCACTTTCGGAGACCTGGTCGCAGTAGACGGATATCCTGACCGCATATTCTTCGTGGATGCGCGTCGAGACGTTAAGGAAGCGGATGATACCGGCGTTTCTAATTACGTTGAATTCGATCTGGCAGACGCAATTCACGGCGAATGGATTCTCGCTGATTCGAACGACATCCGCCTAGTCTGCCGCAGTCAGTTTGTTGACGAATATCTTGACGGAGTTGATTACGAAAACTATCCGGAGCCGGAGGGAACGGCGTTTCACTTTGCGGAATTTCTTCCGGAATTGCCGAGTGCCGATACCATGGCTAAGCTTAGCGAAGAACTAGAAAAGGCGGGGAGTGAAATGGCGAAAGACAAGACGAAGAAAATCGATGAGCTACTCGACGAGTTAAACGATTACAAGCGTCTGGAAGCGATGTATGGTGACGAAGAATACAAGGCGAAGCAGGACGAGGTAAAGGCGAAATTAAAGCGGGAGGTTGAGCGATGATGCACCGCCTACTCTATCCGTTAAAGTGGACGTTTGCTGCGCTTGGCTGGGCGTTTTATTACATCGGTGTCGCTGCGGATTCCGTTTCGGATATGCTCGGCAAGGTCGCCGACTATTTCCGTATTCGTATCGAAATCGCGGAGCAACTGAAGAGGGGCTCTAGAGTCATTTATATCGAGAAGAAAAAGAGGAGGAATCATTATGAATGAATTGAAAAAAGTGTTCAATTACCAAGATCAACAGGTCCGAACAGTCGTTAAGGATGGCGAACCTTGGTTTGTTGCAAAAGATGTTTGTGATGTTTTAGGAATTACGGACGCTCGAAAATCAGTGAATTTGCTAGATGAAGATGAGCGGAATAGTGTTCCGGTCACCGATTCATTAGGACGAAATCAAGAAACATTCATCATCAACGAGCCGGGCCTTTATTCTCTGATTTTAAGAAGCCGCAAACCAGAGGCCAAACAGTTCAAACGCTGGATCACTCACGAAGTCATCCCAACAATCAGGAAAACAGGCGGCTATGTAGCAAATGACGATTTATTCATACAAACGTATCTGCCGTTTGCAGACGAACAAACAAAACTTTTATTTAGCGCAACTTTAGAGACTGTACGCAAACAAAACGAAGTAATCTCCGAAATGAAACCGAAAGCGGAGGAACATGATCGTTTTATCGCCGCGACAAACGTTCAAACGTTGGAGCAGGCAGCCAAATCGATCGGCATTGGACGAAATAAATTAACGTCATTCTTACGAACAATCGGCGTATTTGTGCGGAAAGAAGGTTCACCGGTTCCTTATCAGCGCTACATCAACGAAGGATATTTTAAAGTCAAACAGTCGCCGTCTAGATATTACGGAGTTAACTTTGTGCAGACGTACGTTACTGCGAAGGGCGTCTCCTTCATCGATAGGAAGCTGGAAGAGTACGGAGGAGCACGAGCGGTCAACGCATTGAGGATGAAGGAAATCGAACATATAGCGTAAGAAGAGGAGGGATCGCGGATGAACTACGGTGTTTTAATGCTATCGAAGGTAATCGAACAGAACGATCCGAATGCGCTGTTGCGCTTTAATATTACCGCCGAGGATCTGCCGACGGAAGGCGAACGCAAGGCACTTCGATACATCACGGAATATGCGGAGAAACACGGAGGGCAGGCGCCGACGGCCGAAATGGTTGCGAATGAGGTGCCGGACTTCCAGCCGGATTTTAATATCGAGGCCAATTACGATTACCTTGCGGAAAAATTGAAGAATTACGCGTCCTTACGGGACTTTTCCGAAATTGTTAACGGTAGAGGAGACGGCGGAGAATCCGAATTTATGAAGCGGTGGGAGAGCGCGCAAGATAATCCGGAAGAATTTTTTTCTTGGTTGACGGAGCAAGCCGAAAGATTTAAAATTAGAACAAACGTTCGTAGTTCGGTTGGCACCGACATCAAAAAAGATATCGACAAATTCAAAGCCGAATATGAAAACCGAAAGGCTGGTGAGTCTTTCCGGATCTGGCGCAGCAAATTCGACTTCATAAACCGGGCGATGGGCGGCTATGTTTCGTCGAACGTATACGTTATTTATGGGAAGTCCGGCCGGGGAAAATCGGCCATAGCGTTGGAGGAAGCGATTAATTGCGCGATGCAGGGGGCGAACGTTCTGATTTGGTCGATGGAGATGGGATGGTATGAGGTTCTCGTCAGGCTTTACGTTTCCATTTCGGCAAGCATTGGCGTGACAAAAGCGAATCTTGATGGCGTCGATATTGAGGCCGGATTTAATTCGCGGGATGTTCGCCAGGGAAAGCTATCCGACGAATTCGAATCCGGCTTTATGGAGTTCCTCGATAAGATGAACGAATTGATTCCGGGCAACATCATTGTCCGCGCGGTAGACGACGAGGACTTCGACTCCCGGAAACTCCGCGATCTGAAGGCGGATATCCTTGAAACGAAAGCTGACGTCGTGCTAATCGATCCGTTTTACTATTTAGATTACGAAAAGAACACGTCAAAGACTGCGGGTGGAGACGCGGCCGAAACATCGAAGAAACTCCGTCGTCTAGCCGGTCAAACAAAAACGACTGTCTTTGCGTTGACGCAAGCAGAAGAAGGTGAAGGGAAAGACGCTGATTCCGAATTAAAGTTGCCGCAGCGTAAGGACGTCAAGAAAACGAAGGCGTTGCTCGAAGATGCTGCGTTATTGATTGCGGTGGATACGAACGCAGAGGAAGGGCGAGGCCTGATCGGTCTGAACAAAGGCCGTGATGGCGGCGAAGGGAAGAGCGCTGAGATCATTTATCTGCCGCAGTTCGGCGTCATTAAGCAGCTAGGGGGAGCGGATCAGTTCGATTTCTAAGACGAAAGGAGTGGGACTAAAGTGCCGACATTGACGTTAAACGGCCGTCCGGTCGACGTCGACATACGATATGAGCTCGAACAGTTCGAATGGACGCGGCCGACCTGGACGGACGAGCGACTCCTGTCCGCAAGCCCTTTCCGATATGACCGGTCGCCGAGCTTTTACGTTTATCTCGAAGACACGGCGACCGCGAAGGCCGGCTATTGGGGTGATAGCGGCTATTATGACGCAGAGTATGCACGGGGTGGCTTCGTTAAATTACTTGCGTTTTTACGCGAAGAAACCGAAGAGGAGACGGTCGAATACCTAATCGATTCGTACGCGCCGGAATCAGACGACGGTAAATTAACGCTGAGGCTGCCGAAGCTGAAGATCGCAAAGAATCGCGAACCGTTGAGCGAATCGATTCTCGACGACGTGACTGCGGGGCCTAACGATTATTTAAACAAGCGCGGAATCATGCCGGCTGTCCAGCGGCTAATGGGCGTCGGTATGGCTGGCGGTGCGGTTGCGTTGCCTTGGCGGTTGCCGAACGGGCGGCTTGCTAACGTAAAGTACCGGTCAACGCGGGGCAAGGCGTTCTGGTACGTCAAAGGCGGCTGGCCAATACGGGACCTTGTTTACGGAATGAATGTCGTGTATGACCGGCGGCTGAAGCGTGTTGTCTTATGCGAGGCGGAGATCGATGCGCAATCGTGGATGACGGCGGGAGTGCCGGCGATCGGAACCGGTGGGTCTTCGTTCAACCAACGGAAGGCGGACATTATCGTTCAGTCTCCGATCGAACACGTAACCATCGTGACGGATAACGATAAGGCCGGCGAGAAGTTGCGGGCGGAGGTCGAGCGTTATTTATACGGGAAAGTCGGACTGGCACACGGATATATTACGGAAGGAAAGGATGCGAATGAACTATTGATTGCGAAAGGGAGAACGGAGTTGATGGCGGTGTATGAGCGTGCGGAGGACGTCAAGAGCTGGCGTCTTAAGTTACCTAAACAGCCAAGTCTTGCGTTGACGGGCGACACTTAATCCCGTCAACGACCGACTACTGGTTATTCTTCGACGATCCATTCGTACAGGTCGTCCATACCTCCTTAAAAAGAATGTATGTTCGATTTTTAGGTTAAAAAGAATTGTCAATCCACTCTATTACACCAAGTGGTTCAAAACAAATGGTGTATCCACCGTAGTTAACAGTAGCACCGTATTTTTCTTTATAGCGCTTAATGGCGTCATCTAAAAATTCTTCTGTAATCTCAAGGTACTGAGCAAGCTCATACCTATTTTTTATAGCTTCTTTGTGGGCTTGAACAATTTTGGACAAAGGTACTAGCTTTTCGTAAGCCCACGTTCTCGCAATTTTTTCTTGTATTCGCTTTTCAATTGTATCTTGATCAACTATATCCCCACTCGATGTATAATAATGACCAAGTTCTTCGGCAAGTATACAAGTTTTTTCATAAGAGGTTTCCATGTTTTTATTAATCAAAATAACATTTTTTGAGTACAATCCCTTGAGTCTATGAGGCATTTGTTTTTCATAGGTGTCTATACCAAGGTGAGTAGCCTCCGAAAGTAATGTTTCGTACATCTCAACTACTCCTGTTGTTTTCTTTTTAAGCGGACAAACTCTTTGAAACGTTCGATCTCCCTTAACTCTTCTTCTGTCCAATCTTCACCATCGTGATGAGCGGCTATAGTATCTATGTCGTATTGGCCTTGTATTTTCGGATCATCGGTACGGCCAAGTAGGTAGTCAACAGATACATTGAAGTAGTCGGCTACTTTTTTGAGTTTGTCACTCGAAGGGTTATTCTGCTTCCATGAATAAATAGAGTTTTTTCCGAATCCTACATTTTCTTCTAGTCTTGAGAGGCTTATGCCTCGATCTTTACAAAGTTTTTTAACTCTTTCAAACGTAATCATATCAACCATCCTTAATGGCTCATGAAAACAAACTAAAGAAATCTTTAAAAAACAAGTTGACATTTAAAGAAATCTTTAATAAACTGTGTTCATAAGCTATTTATTCAGCTTCTTAGACACTACAAATTAAAGCCTTAAGCTACGTCTCCCAACGTTTCAGGCTGTTTTTGTAGGGTTTATTTAGATATGTCTATACTCTACAATATTCTTTAATTTATGTCAACAAAAAGCTAAATAATTAGCAAAAAAAATAAAGATAAGAAAAAATTCCGGAAACGATGTCCCAAAAGTAAATGCCAACTACGTGTTATATAGTGTAGGGCAAAGGAGGAAAAACATTTGAAAGAAAAACAATTGAATAGGATTAAAATTGCTTTGGAGAGCGGTGCCGTTCCATATGTCATAAGGGAGTCAGAAAGAATCGCTCATCTAATTCCAGATTTCACTTCTTTTGAGCAAGAATGCTATTGGCGAATCGGAAAAGCTTTGTTGGCATTCAGAGACAACGGGAGAGAGAAGAAAGCTCTCATTCAAAAAATAATCAGAAGTGTAAGAGCTGACTTTTTAACCGGGAAAAAGAGAAGAATCAGATACGACACCTCATTCGAAGGTGAGGATGGAACTGTATGGGAACCTGAAGACATTTCGGCGAACGTCGTAGGCGAGGTTTTATTAAAAGAAAAGATCGCCCTGTTGGCGCAGGACGACCCACGAAAAAAAACGATATTGGCAATTTGGAACCGAGGATGCACAAACGATTCGGAAATTTCATCGCTTTTGGCGAAGCGATTTGGAGGAAATCCCGAGTCTCACCGTAAGTTCATCCAACGGTTCAGGGCACACTGCCAATCCCAATTAACAGCGTAATTTTCTATACGTAACTAGCCCGGAAGGCATTCGTTACATCCTCATCATATACAATCTGTTGTCAAAAGACAAGCGAACAGTATGCGAACACACCTTTCGGTCTAGTGCGTTTTACCTAAACAATATGGAGGCGAACGTACTATGAATATCCCCAAATTTATCGATTTTAATACGTATCCAGCGCTAGATCAGCGCAAACTTACCGAAATTTTATATCAAGGCGCATGGCCGGTCGACGAAGATCCGGCGGACTACTACCGTCCACTTTCGATCCAGGTGGTGCGCGTCGGATGAAAGTAACGCTATCCCACCACGCAAAGAAACGAATTACCAAGCGCTTTAAGATCGGCAACCAAACGCCGGAAGCATGGGCGTCGCAGATGTTATCTAATGCGATTTACTGCGGCATCGGTCCGGACAACAACGGAAAAGATGCTCGGATGTATTCCCATCGTGGAGCAACGTTCATGCTTGCGGTAGATGCAGACGTTGTTAAGACCGTGATCCCACCGAATAAAAGCTACATCAATCGAATTCGGCGTAAAGTGACGAATTTCATTGCGGAAGAAATTACGAAAATGTCGCAACAAATTACGGAAGAGGTGGCTAGGATCGATAAGTTTCGCGATGAACTCGAAGAAGAGATCGCACATTTAGAAGACCGTTTGTCGCGCGCCCGGTCATTATCGACTAAATTGGCGTTGCAATCTCGAATTAATGCGGTTCGTATGCGTATTGACGAATTGCCGGCGGAATCGCACGAATTAAGACGCGAACTGACGCGTACAGCGAGAGGAGTTGCCGCCTATGTCTAACGCATGGTTGTTCGAAATATTTGCGGTGATTGCCGCGCTTGTACTTGGCCGACTTATTTACGAAGTTAATCGCGAAGAAGGCGAATGAGGGCGGCGGACATTGCGGCCCGGCGCTCGGAGAATGTCGGGGCGGCCGTTAAGTAACAGAGTCGCGTCGCTACTGCTTAGCGCTGGCGGCGTTTCGGACGCAGATACCGGCATTTTGCGAGGGCGAAAAGCCTCAAAATTAAAACGTAGGGGGAAATCGAATGGGCCAATTTCAAAAAGGCGTGGCGGCGCTCAATGCTTTAAACTCAACGAACGAAGGCGGAAGTGGAAACGGGATGGAATTTACGAGCTTTAAGTCGGGATCTTCCTTCAAGGTTCGCGTACTCGGTACCGAAGACCTTATTCGTTTCTACAGCTACGGTATCTACAAGAAAGTAAACTCGTTTGTTGCGCAGAATCCTAGCAAAATGAACGATAAAGGCTTTCCGGTTGCGGACTACACACCGTGGGATCTCGCTTGGAAGTATTATCAGGATTTAAAGAAGGAGGCTGCGGATAAGGGCGACTCAAAAGCGGAAGAGAAGTACAAGGAAGAAGCCGCCAAGTATCGTGTCAAAGAACGTTATGCACTCGGATTCATCGACTTAGAAACAGGCAATCCAATCATCATCGACCTTTCGAAAAAGCAAGCGCAGGCCGTTTACGCAGTTATCACGAAGTTCGAAAAGAAACTCGGAAAGGTTGCGTTTGAGCTTTCGAAAACGGGTTCCGGAACATCAACGACGGTCAGCTTAACGCCGTTTATCGATATGGAAGAGGATCTAACGGATAAGGAACGCGAGAACTTCAATAAATACGACGGAAAAGAATTCGATATGTCTTTGTTCGACGGCCTCCTTTTCGAAGCCGACGAGAAGACGCAGATTGAGAACCTAGTCGCAGCAGGATTCGATATTAGTCTGATCGGCTTATCACTGGGCGCCGGATCCAATAACGAAAAAGATGACGAAGAAACTTTACCGTTTTAATAAAACGAAGGGGGACGATTGAATGGCGCATCTAACCGAAGTTGTCGGAAAATACTCGGAGGTTGTCGCAGAGTTGGCGCTGTTAGCGAATGGGTACGCAGTATCGCGCCCCCAACTCGCGCAGCCTTACGATTTCAAGGCGGAAGACCCGCTGAATGGTCGCGAATACAAGGTTCAGGTCAAAACGTTTCGACGTAGGCCTGACCGCAAAAATGAACTCGTTCTATACGCAACGAACGGAAAAGGCGAGCCCTACGATCGGTCCGACGTTGATTATTTTATCGGCGTATTGGGTGATCCGGGCGAAATGCCTCGCGTTTGGATGTTTGAAAACGAAGGAAATCAGCGCGAATATTGGGCGAAATCAACTAATCGTGCGAGCAAGCGGTGGGTAGAACTGCCGCTGTCCCTTAATCGGGAACTTTACGAAGTTAAAAACGAAGCGGAGGCGGTTTGACCTTACCGGGTCGGACGGTCAATAAAAGGAGGACGATTCGATGTCGAAACTTACTGGCGTTAAGACTCTCGATATGGTGAACGGTGAAATTACGAAGGTTGCGTATAACGGTGCGGAGTATGAGCGTGTGGAAGGCGAGGGGAAGCTAGGTGATATTGGATTAAGAATTTCAGAACCAATGACATTCGTATCGCTCGGTCATTTCTATCCGGTTATCTACGATAGTGGATTAAGGTATATCGATGATGACGGAGATCTAATGGGCGTACAACCGGGAACCTTTTCATTCTTCCGCAAAGTCTCCGCATCTCAACCGTCATTAGAAGATCGCGTCAGCACAAACGAAAAGGATATCGAATCCCTAAAATCCGACGTTGCTGCGCTAAAAGGCGAAGCCAAGACGGAATACGTACGGATTGCCAAGAGCGAAGCGAAGGCGGGCGATTTCGTTAAGTTTGATCGAAGCTCACGATAACGAATATCTAACCGCAGATAAGTATGTACGAAATCTGATCAGCGTAGATTGGACATGGAGATCCGCGTATCATTGACTGACGAAGTCGATGACGATTTTGATACCTCAGCGAACGATGTTTTCGAAGTCTACCGCAAAGTAAGCACCGCAAGCGCTGAGGCCGAGCCGAAGCCTGAACGCCTGAAAGTCGGTGATTATGCGAAGGTTGTCGGGAACGAAAGCGGTCATTACGCGGAAATCGATGAAATCGTACTAATAAAAAGAGACGACAAAGATTTTGCGCCCTTCCATTGCGAAAAATTGAACGGAGATGAAGCCGGAATTTTTTACGAAGATGAACTCGTCCACGCAACTGACGAAGAAGTTGCCGAAGCAAAAGACGCGGCAGCTCGCGCAAAGTTTAAGAAAGGCGCTAAAGTTCGGCTGAAATCAGGCGGCGGCAAACTTCCTCTTTGCGGGTATGAGAACGGAAAAGTATATGAAGTCGAAAACCCCGAATACCCACACATACGTGGCAAGAGCATTAGTATTACCGGGGGTGAGTGCTTTCGCGGATACGCAACGCCTGATCAACTCGAACCCCTAACGGAAGAGGAGGCCGCAGAGATCGAAAAATGGGCTGCAATCGGACGCGAGGTGGGCGAGTATAAGGCCGGTGATATGGTTCAGTATTTATATGATGGGGAAATTTGCGAAGTTGTAGATGTCGCCGAGGATGGTAGCGTAAAAGTCGCTACTCAGAAGCATGGAAATTGCACAGAAAATCAGTCAAGCATCGAACTAATAGCGCCAGTCGAAGCGCGGTTCGATCGAAAGGACGTCGAATAAGTGGACGCAAAACCTGCCGCCATCTGCGCCGCATGTAGCCGGGTATTAAACGAAGGGCGATCCGCAACATACGATTCGCTCTTCGACCGGTACTTTTGCGACAACGCTTGCTGGTCGGATTGGTATGCGGATAACGAGGCGGAATACAGACGGAAATATGTAAGCCGCGAAGATTTATAACGTCATAAGCGGAAGGAGGATGCGAATGGAACTCGGCAATCTACGGTTAAATCTCAGCGCTTTGACGCCGAAAAGTGACGAAGTTAAAAACGAAAAAGTTGCCGAAACAGCCAAGCGGAAGCATAAGGCGAAAACGGCCGAACCAATCGAGGAAAGCTGGCGCCGGATTTTCGCAAGCAAGCTATCGGAGACTGACCGCCAACGCTTAAACGAAGTCAAAGCGGCAATGGACGCGGGCAAGCTCGCCAGGAATCCGTCTGACTGCGTGAACAAGGCCGGAAACCCGAAGGCGTTCAGCAAAGCGGAGGCGATGCGATTATGGAAGACGCTGCAAGAATCACAGCGCGAAGAAACCTTACGGAAGATGGTCGAGAATACGCCGGAGAACTACGAATTAATTACGACAGAAGCCCGGTTCCAGGTACTAATTGAGGCGCTAAGTAACGAAAGAATTATCGCAGTTGATACCGAAACGACCGGCGTAGACGTTTACACCGATGTTATCGTCGGGCTGTCGCTCACTCTCCCAAACGCCGACTGGCACGTTTATATCCCGGTCGATCACGTCGATTGCCGGCAACTGAGTCGCGAATACGTGCTCGAAGGGTTGGCGCCGGTATTTAACGATGAGTCGATCGGAAAGGTCCTGCACAACGCGATATTCGATATTGCGATGGTTCGCCGACATGGATTCGAGCTGAAAGGCGTCGTTTGGGATACGATGACTGCGATGCACATGCTAAATGAAAACGAAGGTGATCGCACATTGGGTGGTGCCGGTTCATTTAAATTAAAAGACTTGGCGCCAAAATATCTAAAAACGCCGGCAGATACGTTCGACGCTTTGTTTGGTCGGGACGCGCAATTCAAAGAAGTGCCATTAGACATCGCGCTAGTTTACGCAGCTAAAGATACGGAATTAACGTGGAAGCTGTACAAATTTCAACGTCAACACACGGAAAAAATGCCTACGATTTTGGAGTATTACCAAACCGTTGAAATTCCATTGCTGTACGTAATTGTCGACTTAGAAGCTAACGGATATATCCTCGACTTGGATTTCGCAAAGGAATACGGAGAAAAACTGCATAAGCGTGCGGAAGAGTTGCGGTCGGAATTAGTTACGGAGCTGACTCCGTTCCGTGAAGGCGGCGGTCCGTTAAATCTAAACTCAACCCAACAGATGCGCCCTGCACTTTCGAAGGCGATCGGCAAAGAGCTTCCGAACATGGACGCAAAGAAAACATTAAAGCCGCTAAAAGGCGACCACGAAGTCATTGCAAAGTTGTTGGAGTACAAGAAAATTACGAAGCTCTCCGGTACCTACATTGAAACTCTGCCATTGAAGCAAAATCCGACAACTAAGCGTTGGCATTCGCGCTTTAATCCGATGGGAACCGTAACGGGAAGATTCAGCTCCGGCAAGGATGATGAGGATAAAACAGATCAAGGCTTTAACGTACAGAATCAGCCTCAAGAAGCCCGACCGATGTTTAGCCCTCCTCCCGGAAAAGTGTTGCTGGGTGCCGACTTTAAAGCGCAGGAGATTCGGTGTGTGGCTTATTTATCCGGAGAGCCGGTACTGATAAACGCGTTTTTAGAGGAGCGCGATCCTTACGCTATGATGGCATCAAACTTCTATAAGCGTCCGTACGAGGAAGTCTATAAAAACGCCGATGGCTCAGACACTAAGGAGCGTAAGCAAATGAAGGTCGTGTGGTTAGCGACACTTTATGGGATGAGTGACTATTCTCTTGCGGATATGCTAGGCGTTAATAAAAAAGAGGCGACAAAGTTTAAGGGTGAGCTATTCGGAAGTATGCCGGATTTATCGGCGTGGCTTAAAGAGAACGAAGAATTTGTGCGTAAGAACGGATATGTATGGGCGGACTTAAAAGCGCGTAAACGCCGGCTGCCTGATGCGAAATTACCGCGCAAAAACATTCCGTACGGAAAATGGAATGATCCAAAATATGAAGACGCCAGGAAACATAACTCGCGGATCAATCGTGCTTTGAGGCAGGCGACAAATGCCCGCGTTCAAGGATCGTCGTCTATACAAACGAAGGTCACGATGATTAAGGCTCATGAATATTGCGCTAACAAACCGGGCTGGGCGCTGTGGTCAACGGTACATGACGAATTGATATTCGAAGTTCCGGAGGATTTTACGTGGGAGGAAGCGCAAGACATTCGCGATATCATGCTTAATTCATATCGTTGGGGAGACGTTGTACCTAACGGAACAGATATCGAAGTGATGCGAAGATGGGGCGAAGGAGTTCCCGTGGAAGAGTGGTTTAAAACGAAGGGAGACGATTAATTGACGAATATAAACGGAAGATCAGCCGCAAATTCACTGCGGGCACACATAAAAGAACCGACCACATACGCGCAGCAGATTGCGGACGAATTGGTCGAATATCTGAACGAATGGCACTCGCTGCCGGAGACGTGGGATAACGCCCTGGACGCGCAGATTCATAAATGGTACGCCAATGCTCCGAAAGTATTTCCGAAGAAGCCGTATTTCTCGCCGTCATCTGCTAACGCTTGCCCGCGCGAGCTATACCATAAAGCGATCGGATCTCCGAGGGACGAAACGAAAAAGCCTCCGTATCAAGGACGGTGGACTCGAATTGGTACAGCGATCGGTGACGTGATCCAGCGCGACATTCTCTTCATGGAGAAACATTTCGAGAAGAAGACTGGCCGCCCCTGTCCGTTCAGCTTCGAAAAGAACGAAGACGGAACGCCGATGTTCGAGGATTTCGCGAAAAGGAATCATCCGGTCACACATCGTGGATACTCGTTCAACCTTTACGGAACGTGCGATGGCATCATGCGCTATGTAACGGAAGACGGCGAAGTACTGCGCGTCGGTCTCGAAATTAAATCGAAGCAAACAACGGCAGCCAAAACGTCCCTTCATTCGATGCGACAGCCGGAAGAAAAGCACGTCAAGCAATGCGTCGCCTACGGTCCGATGTACGGCGTCGACCTGTACGTTATTCTCTACGTGAACGCGGCCAAGAAGTCGTGGGTGTATCCGGAAGGAGAGTTCGAAAAGTCTCCGGATATGCGGGCGTTCGGCATCGAAATTACGGAAGAAGACGTCGAGCAGCTATTTGATAGATTCGTAGAGATCCGCAAATCTGTCGAGGAGGGAACGCCTTTACCGTTAGATCTGAACGGCTGGACGTTTAACGGATACAAAACGGCGATTGCGAAGTCGTTGACTGACGAAGAACTGGCGGAGCTTCGCGCAAAGGTGTCGCAGGTACGGAGATCGAACGTATACGAATCTACGAAACGGCAGTACGTTGAGGCGCTCGAATTTATCGAAAGAGTACGCAAAGGGGAGGCGGTTTGATGGCGGGAAAGATTAAAGTTTACTACTGTAGCGCGTGTGATGCTGAAGTTAAAAATCCGTACTTTCTGCGACATCATTGCGGAAATGACCTCAAATTAATGGAACGTGAGAAAAAACGTGAGACAGGTCGTTTTGAAGTGGTCGATTGGTTTTCTACGAGATCAAGCGCTGGTCTAGTTATCGAAGATAAATCGCAAGATATTAGGTGCGAGATTTTCATGAGCGATCTGTTTAAGTACCTAGAAGGCGTAAATCTTGGCGAAATCACCTTAGAGGAGACGAAAAAAGGGTCCGCCTATTCATGGAAGGTCGTAGAATGACTAGCGCCAAGCCTATCCGGGTCCTCGGCCTTGACCTTTCGTTAACATCGCCGGGATTCGCAATCATCGAAGCAAAGGGCGGAAAAGCTCGCCTCATAAAATCCGCCCACTTTAAAACGTCCGCATCAACCGATCAGCCATTGCGCTACGAAGAGATCGAAGCGTTTACGCTACTGTTTGTTCGCGACAACCAACCGTTCGATGTGATCGTTCGGGAGATTTGGCCGCCGAGCCGCAACTATGCGCAGAACAATAAGATTCACGGAACCTGGTCGTCAGTTGAGCGGGCGCTACACCGATACGGATACGATATCGACGTCCATGTGACGCCGGCTAACGTTAAGAAAACAGTCACCGGAAACGGAAACGCAAAGAAGCCGCAAGTTGCCGAGAGCGTTCGGGAATGGCTCGGTTTGTCGGCCGACCACAAATTCGCAACAGACGATCATAGCGATGCCTGTGCGGTGGCGCTTACGTATCTGATTCGCGAGAAGATTATTAAACCGAAGGAGTGAGTCGAATGGATAAAGCGATGGAGTATATCGATAAGCTGGCGGCAAAGCTCGGAGTCGCAGCCGAGCATGTATACGGAGTTCTCGTTAAGCAGGCGGTTGCTAACGGTGTGACTGCTGTAATTATCGGAGCCGTTTTTCTAATGATCGCAGTGGTCGCGGGAGTCATAATTACGAAGATGACTATAAAGATGTATGGGGAGCGGCATTGTAATTGGGATTACGAATGGTTTTTCGTGGTGCTTGCTGTCGGTTTTTTAGTGGTTCCTCCGGGAGGATTCGGTATTTATGCGATCACCGAAGGAATCAAAGCGTTAATCAATCCGGAATACTACGCGATCAAGGAAATCCTCGACACGATCGGAGGGAAGTGATCGAATGTTTAAGCAGCGACTTATCGAAGCCCTAACGATCGTTGCGCTAATCGGTCTGAGTGTCGCGGGAGGATGTATCGGATATTTTGTCACTAATTTTCTACTCGCGATTCCGGTTATTGGTGTGATTGTTTGGGTCGTTATAAGTATCATAGCAGTCTTCATGGTGGCGGTAGTTATCTGTGGCAGCGCTGTCCGGCTACAAAACGCCTATCTCGAACACAAACACGTTCAAAAGGACGTAGAGGAGGAGACGAAATGAAAAACGGTTATTTCATTATTGCGGGTAAAGAGGAAGGCTTTTCGTATAAAGATGCGGAGATACTCCGTGTGGAGTCTGATACGGATGCAGAAGCGACGGTCAATTCGCTCAGGGGGTCCGGTTACAAGATCTTTTATATTACGAAAACGATCGGACACATTGACGATATTGTCGGAGTTGTTAACCGATGACCTACGAATGCTGCGGCGTCCCGGTCGCACAGTTGCGACAGTCCTTACGGTGGCTTGACGAACAACTTACAGATGTTGATTACGCAATCAGCCGGCACGATACGGAAGCTGAGTCGAATTGAAAAACGAGCGTGACCGGATTCTGGCGCAAAAAGACGTAGATAGAGGCGGAACTAAAACGGAAGGAGTCGATCGAATGACATACGTTGCGATAGCGTGCCTACTCTACTTTGCGTGGATCGCTCTAACAGTCGAAGTTAAAACCACGAGGGATAAGCTCGCAAAGGCAGTCGTCATGGTTATGTTCGCAATTCCTATCGGAGTGCTGGTGGCGTCGTTATGCTAATCGCCTACTACTCGCTGGCCGGAAACGTCCGCCGATTCGTAGCCAAGACCGGCCTGCCTGCGGTCGAAATCAAGGCGGATATGCTCTTAACGGAACCGTTCGTGTTGGTAACGGGAACTTACGGATTCGGCCAGGTCGCCGGCACCGTTTGGGATTTTCTCGCGGACAATGGCGATTTATTGGCGGGCGTGGCTGCGTCAGGCAATCGCAACTGGGGCGGCAACTTCGCAAAGGCGGCGGATCTGATTGCGGAAGAATACGGAGTGCCGATCGTTCACAAGTTTGAGTTGGCGGGCACGGCGGAGGATGTCGCTAAAGTTCGCGAGTTTGTGAGCGAATATTTACGGAAAGGGTGAGCGCTATTGACGAATAAACAAGCGAAGTATATCGAACTTAATAACGAAATTATGATACGGAAGAACGGCGGCTTTCAATTCGAAAAGGATGCCGAAGCCGTCCGCAGTTATTTCATAGATTACGTGAATCAGAATACGGTCTTTTTCCACGATCTGCGCGAAAAGCTCGACTATCTGATCGAGAACGACTATTACGAACGCGAAGTCTTCGAGCCGTATACGTTCGACGAAATCAAAGCGGTCTACAAGGCGGCATACGCGAAGAAGTTCCGTTTTCCTTCGTTCATGAGTGCGTTCAAGTTTTACAACGATTATGCGCTCAAGACGAACGATAAGAAGAAGATCCTCGAACGCTATGAAGACCGGATCGCTGTCTGTGCGCTATTCTTTGCGAAAGGAGACGCAGCCAAGGCGATCGAGTTTGCGGAAATGATGATCCGTCAAGAATACCAACCGGCCACGCCGACGTTCTTGAATGCCGGCCGCAAACGCCGCGGCGAACTTAGTATCGTGTTTCCTTCTTGAAGTGGGCGACTCGCTGAACGATATTCAACATGGCGAACTCGGAACAGCGATCGCCAACTATCGAAGATGGGCGGAGGCGTCACAGTTTGAATCTTATCGAAGACTACGCGCGAAAGGTGAATCGATCAAAGGGATACGAGAACGTAACGAAGCGGCGTCGTTGCCGAGTCATGAGAACTCCTCGATAATGCCATTGCCGCATATGCAGATCAAGCAAGGCGACGCAGTTCTGGGGCAGGAGCTGCGTATTTGAACGTATTCCATCGCGGATATCAACGATTTCCTCGACACCAAGAAGATCAGCGGCAGATGAAGACGTCCGGGTCAAGACGTTGTCGATCGGCGTTGTCATTCCGGATAAATTCATCGAACTGGCTCGCGAGGATCGGGACAGCATACGTTTTCTATCCGCATACGGTCTATAAGGAATACGGCGACGCATCTTGACGAAATGGATATCGGAGAAATGTACGACGAAGCTCGTCGAAAATCCGAACGGTACGAAAAGACAAGCGTTAATCCGCGTCAGCTGCTCGAAAAGCTTGCCGATTCTGCGGTCCGAGTCGGGCTATCCGTATCATCATGTTTCGGAGATAACGTAAACGCGAGCTCATGCGCTGAATCACATTTCGAAGGTTAAAGTTTTCGAATCTCTGTAGCAGAGGTGCTGTCAGGCGTCCAAAGTTTCGGAGTACACCGACTACGGCGAAGAGGACGCGATCGGCCTCGACATTTCGTGCAATCTCGGCTCGCTGAACATTGCGAACGTGATGGCGAATAAGTCGATCGAGCAAACGGTTAAGCTCGCTGTTGATGCGCTGACGGTCGTATCGGAATCAACGAATATCAAGAACGCGCCTGCAGTCGCTAAGGCTAACCGTCAGATGCGTTCGATCGGACTTGGCGCGATGAATCTGCACGGATATCTTGCGCAGAATGGGATCGCTTATGAATCGGAAGAGGCGCGGGACTTCGCTAACGTATTCTTTGCGCTCGTCAATTATTGGTCGCTTGTGCGTTCGATGGAGCTCGCAAAAGAAACCGGCAGCACGTTCGAGGGATTCGAAGGATCAACGTATGCGGACGGCAGCTACTTCGATAAGTACGTCGCGGGAGATTTTCGTCCTAAAACGGAGAAGGTCGCGAAGCTGTTTGAAGGCGTTGAAATTCCGGAACGCATCGATTGGGTTCGGCTGGAGGATAACGTACGGAAACACGGACTCTATCATTCGTATAGACTAGCGATCGCACCGACAGGGATCGATTTCGTACGTGCAGTCGGCGACAGCGTCGGTCATGCCGATTATGGAGCGAATCGAAGAGCGTACGTACGGCAATTCGAAGACGTATTATCCGATGCCGGGGCTATCGCGCGCAGAATTGGTTCTTCTACAAGGAAGCGTACGACATGGATATGTTTAAAGTCGTCGATATGATCGCAACGATTCAGCAGCACGTCGATCAAGGCATCTCATTTACGCTGTTCTTAAAAGATACGATGACGACGCGCGATCTAAACCGAATTGACCTATACGCACATCACAAAGGGATCAAGACGCTTTACTATGCAAGAACGAAGGATACAGGGCAGGAAGGCTGCTTGTCGTGCGTGGTTTAAGTGGAGAGGAGGTGTGTTAATGAAATGTCGCAAATCATATGCCTGTTTCTTAAACGGAAAGTTTTACGGTGCCGGAGATCTTGAATATATGCACGAACTGTTTCGCGATTACGTTGTCTACTGCTGAGATGTACGGGAAGAGATGACTGTGCTATTTAGGGTTACCATCACAAGAGAAAGCGAGAAGAATCTAATGATCAACGAATCGATTACAAATAATTACAAGGCGCTAGAGAGATTGGAGGACGAATAATTGACGCAATATACAGCGGCCAACTGGTCGCAACACGACGACGGATTCACGCAAATGTTTTACGAACAGAACGTTAAGCAGTTTTGGCTGCCGGAAGAGATTTCGCTGAATGGCGACCTTCTAACGTGGAAATACCTCGGAGCCAACGAACAGGATACGTATATGAAAGTTCTCGCGGGGCTGACGCTGCTCGACACGGAGCAAGGAAACGAAGGTATGCCGCTAATTGCCGCCCAGGTATCCGGCCACCAACGTAAAGCCGTGCTGAATTTTATGGCGATGATGGAAAACGCAGTCCATGCGAAATCCTATTCGAACATCTTCATGACGCTCGCACCGACGGAGAAAATAACGGAACTGTTCGAATGGGTGAAGACGAATCGCTACTTGCAGCGGAAAGCCGCAATCATTGGCGGGCTGTACAACGCGATTGAGGCAGGCGATGACATTTCGTTATACAAGGCGATGGTCGCCTCAGTCTATCTCGAAAGTTTCCTTTTCTACAGCGGCTTTTATTATCCGTTATATTTTGCCGGTCAGGGAAAATTGACGAGCTCAGGCGAGATTATCTCGTTAATTATCCGTGACGAAGCGATCCACGGCGTCTATGTCGGCTTACTCGCACAGGAAATTTACAATAGACAAGAGACGGACGTACAACTCGAACTACGCGACTTCGCCGTCGAATTGCTTGCGGAACTCTACGAAAACGAGATCGCCTACACCGAGGATATTTACGATCAGGTCGGACTGACTCACGACGTTAAAAAGTTCGTTCGATACAACGGAAACAAGGCGTTGATGAACATCGGCTTTGATCCGTACTTTGCTGATGAAACACCGAACCCGATTGTAATGAACGGGTTAAGTACAAAAACAAAGTCCCACGACTTCTTCAGTCAAAAGGGAAATTCTTACAAAAAAGCTACGGTCGAAGCGCTCCAGGATGACGATTTCTATTTCGAGTAAGCGTCCATTTACGAAAGTATATGCGCAGTTATTAACGAGGGGGTTTTCGTATGAACGTAAATATTAAACGCCTGTCACCCGATGCACAAATTCCGCAATATGCTCACGCCTCAGACGCCTGCTTCGACCTGGTTGCGGCAGAAGACGTCATCATCGAGCCGGGAGAAACCGCGCTAGTCAAAACGGGGCTAGCGTTCGAGATTCCGGAAGGCTACGAAATGCAGATCCGGCCACGCTCCGGCATTACGCTGAAGACGAAGCTTCGCGTTCAGCTCGGTACAGTTGACGCGGGCTATCGGGGCGAGGTCGGAGTGATTGTCGATAATATTGCGCAATGGATTTACGATACTAACGAGGCCGGCACACTCATAAATGTTTGCCGAGGGTATGCGGAAAGTGTGAGCGGAACATTGGTCGACATACCTTACGAAATTGTCGGTGCGGGAACGTACATCATCCGCAAAGGAGATCGCATCGCCCAGGCCGTAATTAAACCGGTCGAGCAGGCGGCATTTACGGAAGTGGCCGAGTTGGGCGATAGCGATCGGGGTGCGGGCGGATTCGGGAGTAGCGGGGTCGGTAGTCCACATCCGGAATATTTCGGAGAACCGATGGGGAAGGAGCTGATATAATGCCACAAACATACGCATGTTTCATTAACGGAAAGTTTTACGGCGCGGGCGATCTCGAATATATGAACGAACTGTTTCGCGATTATGTTGTCACTTCCGAAATGTACGGAGAAGACGATTGCACTTTTCGGATCACAACAAAAGAGAAAGCGAGAGAAATAGTTACGAAATCTATTAACGACCAATACCGAAGAGTTTTCGAAAGTCTAGCGAAGGAGGGCGAATAGATGAACGACAAAATTGATGTACTCGACCGCGGATACGTCCGTTTAATAAACGTAATGGGTTCCGACCTATCAGTCGTTAACTCAGCCCGCGTATCCTACGACAAGGAATCTACCGATCTATCCGAAAAGGACATCCGGCTCATTAAATTCCTTGCGCGGGAAGGCCATACGTCACCGTTTCGACATGCAACGGTTCAATTCGAAATCTATGCTCCGCTGATGGTTGCGCGCCAGCACTGGAAATATATCGTCGGGTCCGATCATACAATGGACGCGTGGAACGAATCGAGTCGGCGCTATGTTACCGAAGAGCCTGAGTTTTATATTCCGCAAGTGGACGAATGGCGATCTGCCCCGGAAAATTCGAAGCAAGGAAGCGGCGAAACACTGCCGGAAAGCCAAGGCAAAATAGCCAAGCAAGATCTACTCGATTTCGTTGCGTTCGGTGAGCGTTTATATGAACGGGCAATGAAATCGGGGGTTTGCGCCGAACAAGCGCGTCTATTCCTTCCGGCTTACGGAATGTACGTACGCTACTACTGGACGGCATCGCTTCAATCGGTCGCGCATTTCCTAAACCAACGCCTAGCACACGATAGCCAAGTCGAAATTCAAGAGTACGCGAAAGCCGTCTGCGAATTAGTCAAACCGAAATTCCCCGTCAGCATTGGCGAATTGGTCAAAACGGAGGTGTAAGCATCGGAATCCTAACGAATTTCACGCTAACAGCGCAGCTATTCTCCGGCCACTGTCCGGCAGATCAGCCGCCAGAACCGCCAAGGATAACGCCAGAGAAGGCCGCCATCCAATCGGCTGAATCACGCAACAGAGAATTAACGAAAGAGATAACGAAAATGGACGCGAAGATACAGGCGCTTGAGGACGAAATCAAGGCGCTGAAGAAGTCGAAGCAGATGTCCGTAAAGAGTACAAAAGTTGAATCGGGATGGAAAACGTTCGAGGCCTCGGCTTATACCGCATTCTGTTCGGAAGGCTGCACCGGCATCACCAAAACGGGAGTCGACGTCAGCCATTCGATCTACTACGAGGGAGCACGCGTCATAGCGGTCGATCCGTCTGTGATTGCGCTTGGCTCTACGGTTGAAGTCCGACTCGCTGACGGTTCGAATTTCCGGGCGAAGGCGATCGACACAGGCGGCATGATTAAAGGCGCACGGCTCGATCTGTTGGTCGCGAATGAAGCAGACGCAGTACAGTTCGGCCGGCAGTCGGTAGAATTGCGGGTTATTAAATAACGGGAGGGCGATATTATGACGAAAACTAACGAAAAAATCCACGTATTGGCTGACGAATCACTTGGCGGCATTAAGCGCGAATATGTAGAGGTCGATAGGAAGGCGAAGGTTGGCGATATGGTAGTACTTCCAGGCGAGGGCAATTCGGCAGAGCATGTTGTAGAAGTCCGAGGTTTTGAGGGCGACTATAAACTCGAAAGCGGGTTTTATATACGTCAGGATTTCGTAAATACTCTCGAACCGACCAATATCGCCCACATTGACGGCCCTGACGGTCCGGAGCGCTACGAAATGGTCGATCGTAAGCCGGAAATAGGCGAGAAGGTTATCGTAACTGAGAGCGATGATTTTCCGAAAGGATTTGTCGACTCCGTAAAAGAAGTTGACGACTTTCATGACAACGGGTCCTTCTTTTTGGTTAATGGCGTTCTAGGTGAGAATTTTTTAGACGCAGAGTACGAAGAATACCGCGTCCTCGTCCCGGTCGAATCCTCCGAAGAAGAACCGCAACCATCCGACCCGATCGACGTTATCGCTAACCTGGCGACGCGTGTTGCGGAGTTGGAACGCGAGAATAAACGTATCAAAGACGAAATCGACACGCTGCACAAAGACAACCGGAGGCACGGAGAAGAATTGGAGGCGCTGAAATATGCCGCAAAGGAAACGGACGGAAAGGTGGCGCACCTGGAAGCCGACTCAGACATGCGCTTGTTCACTGCCGAAGAGGTTGCCGCACTTCTTAACGCAATGAGGGAACGCCGATGAGCGATGTGATTTACGTTATTTACTATGAAGGCGAGCGGATGAAAGCACGCAGACGAAAGGTCGCTTATCTCACCAAGGGAGCGGCCAAAAGCGTAATCACAAGCGAAACCAAAAATTTAGCGTACTTTGAAACGAAAAACTACTACGACTTACCGACCGCGGAACGTGAAGAGATTAAGGCCGAGATAAGTAAACGTTTTGAAATTGTCGAATACGTACCGAAGGAGGAACGCCAATGAAGATCGCCCTAACCGCACCACTTCGCGCAGGCAAGTCGCTCGCCGCGTCATACATTTCGCTTCACTACGATTTCCAGCCGTTCGCATTCGGCGACGAACTAAAAGACGCATTTCACCGCGCATTCCCTCACGTTCCGCGAAATCCGAAGCCGCGCGCTCATTATCAGAAGTTCGGACAGTGGGCGCGGGAAGCCTTCGGAGAGGACGTATGGATCGACGCTCTTATGCCGAAAGTAGCCGCCTATCTCGACCGCCATCCTTGCGAATGCGGAAATAATTCGTCACTGAAGAATCGCGTAATCATCGACGACTGTCGGCAGTCTAACGAATATCAGCGTCTGAAGGACGAAGGTTTCGTATTTATCCGCATAACAGCTCCGGTCGAGCTCCGTATTGAACGCGCCAAAAAAGCCGGCGATGCTTTCGAGCTTGCCGACTTAGAGCATCCGACTGAGCTTGCGTTGCTGGATTTCGAAGTTGACTACGAAATTACAAACGACGGAACGATCGATGAATTATATGCGAAACTGGACGCGTTGATGGCGGAGGTGTTGATTTGACGAATATACCGAATCACGAACCGAATCCACAGGACGGAAAGTATTCATCGCGATACTTATCAAGGAAGCGCGTTGTTTATTGGGATGAGGCGGCTTATACCGTATTGACAAGTCCGCGTGATGCATCGCTACATCCCGGACCACTAACCGAAAGGAGCGAATATATGGGCGACTTTAACTTAACACCGCAACTGCCGGCAAACGGACTTACGGTACTCGAATTATTCTGCGGAGGAGGACTTGGCGCAATCGGATTCAAAGCGGCCGGCTACCATATCGTGAAGGCGTTGGACTTCGATAAGAATGCCGTCAAAGCCTACCGCCACAACTTCGGCGATTACGTAGAACAGGCGGACATTAACGAAATTGATATCGATAGCTTGCCGGACACAGATGTAATCTTCGGAGGTCCTCCGTGCCAAGACTTCTCGGTTGCGGGTAAAGGCGCGGGAGCAGATGGCGAACGCGGTAAATTAGTCTTCCGTTACCTCGAAATTATTGAGCGCAAGCAACCGAAAGCCTTCGTATTCGAAAACGTGAAGGGGCTGATTACGAAGCGACATCGTCCAACATTCGATGCTCTTATCGAAAAATTTAACGAAATAGGTTACGAGATTAGTTGGAAGGTGCTGAGCGCGTGGGACTACGGAGTGGCCCAGAAGCGAGAGCGCGTGTTCATTGTCGGAATACGAAAAGACCTCGGGATCACTTTCGAGTTTCCGAAGCCGTTAGAAGGCGATTATCAAACGAAGGTATTGCGGGATGTTATCGGGGATCTTCCGGAGCCTGGCGTTCAGCTAAACGATAAGCAGATCGCATACTTAGACCGTAATCCTGCATCGGTTGCGAAAAATCGTCCGGTTACGATGGAAGAGCCTTCGCGAACTATTCCTGCGGTAATGTATAAAGGAGTTCCTTACGGTTTGTTTTACGATAACCACGACGAAAAATCTTATTGGACGCCAAAAAGCGAATACACTTACGATCAAGCCAATCGCGTGCAGTCGATGGATAAAACGTCGAACACGATTCCGGCGCATCATAACAGCGGTCAGCCGATTCATCCGACCGAAGCACCACGACGTTTCACAGTCCGTGAATGTCTCCGAATCCAATCTGCGCCAGACACTTACGTCCTGCCAGACGATATCTCCTTATCGGCGCAGTATCGGATCGTTGGGAACGGAATCGCTTCGCGTGTTGCGTGGTATGTAGGGCGAGCACTTGCGGATCAGCTTTCGTCTAACTGAAACGCGTATGTGCCTTTCGGATAGGCCAGGTACGGTTGTTTTGACGCTTCCCCATCGCCGATCAAATAGTATCGTTGCGGAAGCTTATCGAAATCAATGCCGATTTTACGCAAGAACGGCCATGCCGAAACATTGCCGCGCTTATCGAACTTGAACGGTTTGACATCCGGCTGCTTAACGAGTTCGGGCTTGCCGACAACAATGCGCTTTTCAGCCGCGTCATATGCGACGGATAAATAAAACGGTCCGTCCGTAGGCAGTCCGATGACGCGCCGCGCACCGGCCGAAATAAATAAACGTCGTTGCTTTTCGATTGTTATATACGCTTTGGTGTTGCGCTCAAAGTCGTTTGATATCCACGTAAGAGCCATATCGAATCTCCTTACGAAAGTATTTACGTTCAGTATAGACGGAATAGTTACCTATAGTCAACAGAGATGTGCGAATTGTTAACGAAGTTATTAACGAAAAAATTCTTTCGCAACTATATCGTTTGATAATGCGATTCCTAAGGCGCAAGGACAAAACATCGAAATTGGAGGCGGTTTAATGGGATCAGTCAAAGTCGATCTACACCGAAAGGATCGCGAATTTGAGGCGGCGTATGCGCTAGACAATGCGGAGGGTGTCAAAACGCTGCTCTCCGATTATCCGAAATTCGTCAGCCGCAAACGACTCGGCGAATACGAAGCTGCCGAAGTGCTTCTCGATCTGCACAATGCGATTGAGCTTGCGGATCTGACCGACAGACAGCGTCAAGCCATCCGGCTCGTATATTTCGAAGACCTGACGCAAGTCGAGGCGGGGAAACGGATGAGAGTTGGCAAGGATTCGATTAATCATCTGATAAATCGTGCAGCCGATTCAATTGCGGATATTTACTACTATTGGGCGGGACATGGCGAAGGGTACACGATGGGAGGACGAATTAATGGATAAGGCGCTGCTGCACGAAATGATTACGGAATTACAACAACGAACAAAGGCCGGAGAGCTTGATCGAATCCAACGCATCGAGGAGATCACTGCGCTGGCCGACGCTTACTTCGATGCCGTCGGAGAGCATCCGGATTCTATCGCGCTTGCACGTATGGCGAATCTCGTAATCTACGAAGAGCTAACGAACCCACACCCAGATAAAATGGCTCGCGAAGAGTACCCGATCATGAGCGAAACGCAGCGAGAAGAGCGCATCAAGTCGGAGGCATCCGAAAAGCTCGCAGAAGAGTGCGGGGCAGATGGTCGAAATTATAAAGTTCCGACGCGAAGAAAACGCTCTTCATACGAGGAAAAGTTCGTTGATAGGGTGGCTAGGGCTCGGAATAAAGAACGAAGAAACCGCTATAACGATTTCGTAAAAGGAAAATCCGAAGGACAATTTACGGTCAATATCGCAACGGGCGAAAAATTCATTCATTAGTTGTTCCGTTTTAATCCGTTTTGCTGGCTATACGTTATGAGGGCGCCAAATCCGCGCTCTTTTATTTTGCTAAAAAGGGGACGATATTTTGAAAAGATTACGAGTAGTAAACGCAGAGACAGGCGAGGACCTATCAACAGACTATACGCTCAGACACCGGAACCAGGACGAAGCTTTCCGGGAACAGCAGAAACAGACAACGGACAGACGCGACTTTTCCAACGCCAATATGTCTTATATTCACGAAGTCTATGACGCTCTCACAACGGCACAATGCGGGTATTTGATGTTGCTACAATGCTACGTCGACTATAACGGTGTTCTCGTTAAATCTAGCCGCGATAAAACTCCGATGAAGACAGCGGATATGATGTCCGTTCTACAGCTCACGAAAAAGCCGTATGACATTCTACGATTTTCTGAACGCGTGTATTCACGCACGATATTATCCGGGAAGAAGGCGGCATATACTCGGTGAACGAGCGCTACCACTTCAAAGGTAACTTCGGTAGTCAGTACGTTGTCAAACTCTATACTGCGAAAATTAAGAAGGTATACAGCGAAGTGAAGGCGACAGACATCGGACTGATTTACCGGATGCTGCCGTTCATCCACTACGAAACAAACGCTCTATGCGCCAATCCTTTCGAAAAGAATCCGAAGCATATTCGATGGTTCAATAAGAAAGAGCTAGCGGCCGCGATCGGAGTAACGCCGGACACGCTTGGCCGGCGGCTGAAGCAGATGAAATTCGATGGGGAGTTCGTTGTCGCGCGAATAAAGGTCGGCAGCGAACCGGAGCGATATACGTTCAATCCTAACGTGTTTTATCGACAATCCAAGGCGCCGGATAAGACGCTGCTTGCGATGTTTAACGTTAAGAAACCGTAAATAAACGAAAAAGGGCGCCGTAATTGGCGCCTCTAATTCGTCTTAAACCCATTCACAAAGCTTTCTCCGTCCTGTTCCGTATGAATAAGCTGCTGAGCGCTTTGGCTGATCCGCTGTGCGAGCGCCTGCTGCGCTTTCCCTTCGAAGCTGTAGAGAAGTGATGAATAGACGCTGTTCATTTCCTTTTGTATGTCATCTACTTTGAATTTCGGTCTGAGGGTATTTCGAACGGATTCGAGCTTGGTTCCGGCCACGCCTCTCATACCCGTTTTCAGCATAGCAAGCTGCCTGCGCTTTTCCATTGGGTCGTTCTGCTTTTTGATTATTTGATCTAACGTATCCATCTACTCATCTCCTATAACTTTAACCAGTTTGCGAGCATCTTGTCTTTTGATTTGAAATCCTTTGCGATTTGTGCGAGATAACCGCTGATCTCCTCTAAATCTGAAATCGTATCCTGCAATGACGCGATATAGGCCGCTTCGGCATCGACATCGTAAAACAGCGGATTCCCTTTTTTATCGAACGACTGCGCCAAATCATTCAGCGTATTGTTTACATCATCGAGCGTAAGCTGATCGTATAAGCCGTGACCGACCTGGCGATAGGTATCGTATTTCAAATCGCTTATCGCAGCGTCATGTTCCTGGTAGGCGTTTTCCGCTTCTCTTTTCATCGTACGCAAGTCATCGATGATCGCATTTACTTTTTGCGCGAGCTGCTTGGCAACTTCGGGTGTTACTTTAATTGCGCCACTTCCGGAGGCAACTTCCGGTGGGAGCATCGCTTTTAAATTTTTGTCATAAACGAGTTCATCGCCGTCTATATTCTTAATATTACCGTCTTCGTCGAAAGAGAAATTATTGCTGCCGACCCAATGCGTATCAGGCATCCCCAAGATTGCTGTCTGAAAGAAGTACGCAGCGTTTTCGCCAATTTGATCAGTTACCTTGCCTCGCATTCGCATTTCGCGCATAGCATTCGATACAGCAGGATCTTTTGTATATATCGTTGTTCCATTGTGGCGGTCGTACTCATTCCACCAACCGGCTCCGATCATATCATCCGGATTTACGATCGACTTTACATACCGGTTGTATTCACCGTTATTGATTTCCTTTTGCTTTTCTTCGGAATGTAATTTAACGACGGAGGGATTGTTGAATGCGACGGCATAGATATCGTTGTTGACCGCACTGTATTCCGCTTCTGCACCTCCGAGTGAGTGTCCAGTCGTTGAAATGATCGTCGAGGTGCCTTTATATTTTTGTTTGATTTCTCTTATAAGATCGTCGGCTTGACCGATTTGGGACGGTTTTGTAATCAATTTGTAGTTACCGGTGCTAAGCATAGCGTCTTGTGAGGGTGTGGAATTGTATTTTCCCAGTGTTTTGGATGTATCTTTCGCATCTTTTTCGATTATATAATGCGTTTTCTTTTTTGGATCTTGCCCCATCACGATATTTCCACCGTCTGCTTTTACTAAGTCATCGATCGGGTCCTTTCCGGCGTCAGTACCGGCGAAGGCTACGACGACGTTTTTGGGGTTATCTGATTTAACCCACTTTCCGTTTTTCTCTTCGGCTTGTGACAGAACAACCGCATCAAGTCCGGTATCGTCATCCGACTTAATTTTTTCAACATACCACCGAGAAGAACTACTCGTCGTTAAAGGTCTATTTTCTTTTAATGATTTTTTGATTTTGTCATAGTTATAAGAAAACCTACTTAAATAATAATATTCTTTATCGCTAATGTTTGGAATATCGATATTCTTAGGCATGTACAACACCTCAACTCTAATGTAAAATTGTTTTAGGAAAGGATGAGTCTATGAGAAAATACATAATTATCCTAATCTCCATCGTAATTATAACATTTGGAGGTATTTACATGAAGCACCAACACGATCAAAAAGTAGCAGAAACCGAGTTGTTTAATCAGGCTAAAACTAAGATGAAAACTTTTTTAGAAAAAAACTATAAAGATATTAAAGAAATAAATTTTTCGGATTCATATGACATAGACCCTATGGGCGGGATAACTGTAGAAGGATATATAAATGGGGATAAAAATAAAGAGTTTTTCGGTACTTATGATAAAACTAACGATGAGATAGGCATTTCTTCAGTGGACGCAGAAGAGAAGCCAGAGTGTCAAGATAAAGTTTGTAAATAAAGAGCCCGACTCAATTTTGAGTAGGGCTTTTCGTTTTATATGCTCTTTTTCATTCCGCATCTACGGCACTCGCGAAGAAATATCCCGTCCTTCACCGAACTTTTGAACAGTGTATAATCGCAGTTGTCGCAGCGGCCATGATGAGCGTCCGGATACTCTTTGTAGTCGTATACAATCGTCGTATCATAGCCTTTTGTTTCGTATTCCATTCGTCCTCAACCTCCGACTAATAGGATACGACATTAGCTCGGTTGAATCAACGACATAGACAACGTTTTTTCCACGAAATTAAAGCGTAGGAGCCGCCGGAATCTGCTGCGGGTATATTAGGTATCGGCGGCCGCTTAACGCCTGATTTCGTGTGTTATTCGATAACCTTAATCGCCTTAAATCCGCTGCCATTTTCGTATTGATCCTTCGTAAAAGTAACGCTAATCCGATCGCCTGGCTTTGCGTCTGTGGCTGCCGGATCGGAAGAGAAGCCGCCGTCGTCCGCTGATACCGCGTAGTCTTTCCCTTCGACAATTTCCTGAGCGTCCTTAGCTTCGGCTGCCATGTCGTCAGCCACACGATAAGCAATATCGACATCTTCGTTTAGTTTGGCAGCGTAGATTCCGAGAGCCGCGTTGCCTGCGAGTGATAGGCCGAGGATGGCCGTTAAGAGTTTCGTTTTATTCATCGTCATTACCTCCGTATTTGTTTGCGATTAGATAGCCGAGATTGAAGCCGATCTGATACGCTTTGCCGGCGTCAGGGCGTTGATATAGATCGAGAAGTTGATCAGCCTGCTGCGGCTTCAGCGGCGGTGTGACCGATTCCTCCTCGATCTAAAGAATAGAAGCGCGATAAAAACGACAGATGAACCGAGGCCGACGCAGTCCAGGACGGAAAGCCGGCCGAAGTTCATATCCGCAATCCAGGCGAGCAAGACGACAATTAACAAAATTTCCGTAGTATCAATTCGTTTCATTCGTGTTATAATTGATTGACAAGGGGCGAAATGCCCCTCGGTGTTTATTGTCGGCGACGGTGCTTCTTGGTCGGAGGCCGTCGCTCCTTACTTTCGGTTTCCTTTCGCATCTTCCGGAGTTCTAAGACGATTTTTAGAATTCCGAGCCAAGTTGCGAGGATCGCCGAAAGCTTCATTACGGTGTCAATCAATTACGTTCACCTCCTTTCGTTACTTTAATTATAACGCATAACCGTTATAACGTAAATGCGTTATTTACAAAAATATCGTTTTTACGTTATAATAATCGCAGGAGGTGCCGGCAAATGATCGTTAAATTAAAGATAGCCGAGCTACTTGATCGGAAGAATATGACGCAGAAGGAACTCGCAGAGCTAACCGGAATAAGGCCGTCTGCCATCAGCGAACTGTGTCGCGGGATTAAGGAACGGGTGCAGCTCGACCACCTTAGTCGGATTGCAACCGCGTTGAATATATCGGATATACGGGAGCTTATCGACCTGGATGAAGACGCTGACGAATGATTGGCGTCTATTTCTTCGTGTTAATGTCGTATATTTATACGTTAATATGAATAATAATACGGTTGATATGACGGCGAGAAGTCGGATGATTACCGACATATTCTCAATTAGAATAAAGTAATTGAGAATGAACACGACGTGATTCGTACAAATCGGCCAAAAACACGACTTTATTCGTACATGCGAAAATGGGGTTCATGCTTACAGCCGCAAGGGATACAGCGATTTTCAGTCTGTAATCACTTCTTAGTCTTCTGAATCCGAAGACTAGCGGGAACTACGTTTCACTCCGTCCCGCAGAAACGCAATCATGTATATTGTATAAATAATTGTATCGCGATAAGGTCTTAATAATATCCGCGGACACGGAGGAGCGTAAGCGACGGAGTGGGCGCTATGTTTTAAAACATTCGAAAATATTCCGTTAATATATCAACTTTTACACGCGTAGTTGTCTATACGTTATGAGAAGGACGCTACAACTACGGAGCAACAACGGGCACTAGCCGCACACTTGGCGTCCTTTTAGTACATATTGCGGCGAAGTCATTAACGAGCACAAAGCGGAATGCGCAAATCACACGAAATTAGACGTTTTAGTATTCTCCGAGGGTATTCGGTAGGGTGACGGTTAGAAGCGCTAATTTCGTGTAAATTCGAAGGGAGGGACGTAAGGGTGTCTCGTAGGCAACTATGAAGGGAACTAATAAGGCAGACGATCGCGGATAACTACCAAGACATGAAGCGATTATCGAAAATGTTGGGTATGCCCGTAGATCAAACGAGAATTGCTCGTATACGACAAGACTTGCTCCTACTTTAGATCACAAAAAATGCACTTTAGCGGTGTTAAGTAAATGCACCAAAAATAAACTTGTTTTTTCTTCAATAAAATTAATCATTTTTGATGCACATGTTATGCATATTTTGCTAAAATATTCTTACACTCAGGTTATCTACTCCGAAAAACGGGAATAGATATACTGAGAGGTGGTTAAAGTGGCTGAGATCATCGAGCTGTTTAAACTCCAAAAAGGGGTGAATACTATGTTAGACATGAGAACTATTGGGGAAGAAAAAGCACAAGAGGTTTTACAGGCCTACACATCACAGGACGAACCCATTAACCCGATTGCGATTGCTGAGAAACTCGGAATCAAGGTCATAAATGCGGAATTTACAACCGACATGATCTCCGGAGCGCTGCAGGTTCATCCTGGCGATGATTCAAGAGTTGCGACAATCTACGTTAAACATGATGACGCGCCCGTAAGGAAAAGATTCACTATAGCCCATGAACTTGGACATTATTTTTTGCATGCTGAATCCCAAACTGACTTTATCGATGAGCAATCAGTATTTTTTAGAAATGGTCAAAAAAATAAAGAAGAAACGGAAGCTAACGACTTTGCAGCCAATTTGTTAATGCCTAGAGAACTTGTTTTAAAGATTTGGGGAATGTCAGGTGATGTGGAATTTCTTAGTCACTATTTTGGAGTTTCTAGGACTGCCATGAAGTATAGATTAAATAATTTAGGAGTGAGTGTGTAGCGGATGTCAGGCAGTTTAGAGAGTAGCTACTTTTCGGGCCGAATAAAAGTATCAAGTATACTAGCTGACACCGAAGATGAGCTTTCTGTGGAGGATGGAGTAACACCTGAACAGACAGATGTCATAGAAAGACTGACGCAACTCAGAGATAACAGCTTTAAACTAAGACAAGTCATAGGGACTTGGAAAGAGAACGAATTAAACGAAAGGAATATGCGGAAGAGGATAGCCACTTTTATTTTATTGGCATTAGGTATTGAAATGGTTTTGGGGAACGTAATTCTTATTCTAATGGGATTCTTGCCTAATTTCAGGCCTCCAGAGTGGACATGTAATTTATTTTTTACTGGGATGTACACTCAGATAGTGGCGGTTGCAACTATAGTTGTTAGAAATCTTTTCCCGCCAGTTGCTAAAGATCCCTCTTCCGCCATATCAGAACTTATTAAAAACTTATAATTACATAACGCAATCAGAACGAGGGCGATCCGAATATGGGTCGCTCTTTTTGTGCTTGCGATAAATAAGCCGGAACGCCTCTCAACGATGCGGACCAAGCCCGGTATTTAAAAACGAAAAAGGAGACGATGTGAATGGCGGAATCAAAGCGCGAATCAATCGGCAAAATTAAAATCGACTTGGATGTATCCGACGCGATAACCGGACTCAAGGCGGTTCAACGCGAAGCAAAGGCGGCGACTAAGGCGCTGGCCGAATTTCAGGACCTAGCTGAACGGCTCGGTGAGGAACCGTTAGCTGACGGTTGGGAGACGACCCGATCATTGCGGTCTATATT
This sequence comes from Bacillus sp. GM2, assembly GCF_056155945.1. Taxonomy (NCBI): domain Bacteria; kingdom Bacillati; phylum Bacillota; class Bacilli; order Caryophanales; family Bacillaceae; genus Bacillus; species Bacillus sp. GM2. The sequence continues at coordinate 25,056 of NZ_JBRKSZ010000001.1, read as the reverse complement.
CGATAGGTTAGACGAAGAGCCTACCGTTTATCTGGTCGGAAAGGAAATTCGAAGGAGGAGCGCTGATGAGCGGTAAAATAACCGTTAAACTTACCGCCAGCGACGAATATGACGAACAGCTCGATGAATTGCGCCAAGCCTTTTTCGCTCTGTCCGACGGCCCTGAACAAGAAGAGTGGCGACTCGCTCTCGTTGTAGGAAGGACCGTTAGCGAAGCCAAAACGATATGGAAACGGGTGAAAACGAACTATCCGAGCTATAAGTACACGCAATTTGTATCGCGTAATCCTTACGTACTGGACGGTATAAACCCGGAATACGTTGCGCTATTTATGCTACCGGGCTACGCGGATAATCCGATTGTAAACGATCCAATGTTTCGGTGGGTTATCGATAATGCATACGAAGTTACTTACGTAGAGGAGGGCGATGGTGTATGAGGGTACGCGTTTATAAGATTGAGCATTTAATGGCCGATAATATTTTCGCTGATGGCTCTTTATTAACGTCGTTTTCTATCGGAATGCGGGCCGAAGCTACCGTCGAATTTGAGTCTGGAAATCGTTTAGAAGCCGTGTTCGAGTTTCCGGAGGCTGACACTCTTTCATTCGTTGAGGCCGAGCGATTGATTCGGAAGGAGTTGGGCGCAGAGTGAAACGGTATATTTTATTCGCGTTTGATGACTTTTATCCAGGCGGCGGGCTTCACGACTTACATTTAACGTTTAACACAACCGAAGAATTGACGCATTACTTAGCGCAAGAGTTTCCGCGCGATACGTATCAGATTCTCGATTCGAAGACCGGGGTAGCACGGACGTTTTATTCCGCGGAAGAGTTATCCGAAATAAATAACAGCGCATTGGGGACGGAGGTCGACTTAAATGCAGGTTAATTGCGATAAGTGCGGAGGTCCTTTCGCCGTTGTGCCGCAAGAGAAAACGCACCGTAAAGGTATTATAGAAACCTACTTCACATGCCCGTTCTGCCGTCATCATTACTCTGCCAGTGTAACGAATCATAGAGTACGGAGGCTTATTGACGAGCTCAAGACGTTGAGATTATCGGAACCACCAACGAGTGCTAAAGCGTTAGAGCTGCGTGAGAGAAAGGCGGCGCGGTTAAAAGCGGAGATAGACGCCAAGATGGCGGAACTGAAACGGAGGTATTGCGGAGATGAGTAACGTTGTAGCTCTTAACAGCGGCGACCAACCAGACCGCAAGCCTATGCCGAATGACAAAGCCGCGCTCTTAGACAGTCCGCAAGGGTTCGAGGTATATAGCCGTGAGCTTATGCGCAAGGTATTTCCGCGCCTAATTAACGAAGCTTATGACGTAGTCTATGCCGATTACAAACGTAAACCGGAGATACGCGATGTGGTGGCGTTTTACTTTCTGTTGCAGTCGTATATCGACGGTAACTATACGCGCAGTGACGGAAGCCTTAACGATAGGTTCGGCGCTTGCTTCTTAAACTACGAAACTATTCAGCAGCACCTTCGCGTCGATCGTAACCGGATTAATCTGCTGGCCGCGATCTTAGAGACTAACGGGATCATACGGACGACCGGACATTACGAAGGGACAAAGCGTTTCAAGTGGTACTTTCCGTCGTTCTGTCCGCACATAACTGACGATGGATATATCGTTAATGAGTTCGGCGAAACGGTGCGACCGGACTTTAGCGTGTACTTGCCGAAGCGTCGAAAACGTTGATTTGACGCATAGTATGCCTAGGACATACTACCGGTAATATGCGCAGGACATACTATCGATCGTATGCACAGGACGGGCTGTAAAAAGAGAAAGAAGTAAAAGAGCAATACGTAAAAGAGAAACAAATAATAGCGATCTATTCGCTGCGCTCATACGATACGCAGATATTGGTAATCTATTAAATACATTATCGCGATAAAGAACTTATATAAAAGATAAAGACAAAGTGCAACGGTATTGGTGGGCGCGTCGGATTGGTAAATCACCGTAGAGTGATTGACGCTTTAGTATGAGAAAGGAGGGATGACGTTGGCTAATCCGATTAATGCTGCGCTTAATGCGGTCGAGTATATACGTAGTAAGTACGGTAGTACGTCCGTATCTATTAAGCCTTATACCGGTTATGTAACGCCTATCACGTTTACTACAGCGAAGCGAGAGAATTACGTTAAGGTAAAGCTTCCGGGATACAGTACGGAAGAAGAACGGGAGGCAACGAAAAGCGTCATATCCGGACTAATGAACGATGGAGCTAACGAGTTTATCTTTGCGGTAAATGACGATGGAGGATTAGAAGTACGCTATAAACGGAAGGAAACGGAGGGATAGCGTTGGAGGTCAAACCTAAACCGAACTTACTAACGATAGAACTAACGGATGAACAATCGATACCGCGCGTTGTATATAAGGGCGAAGAGATTACCGGCCGTATTGCGGTAGACTTCGAGTGGCGGACTAAAAACGATAAACAGATCGGTGGTACTTATTTCCGTATCAAGCACGCCAATACATGTACTAAGCTTCCGGTAACAGAGACAAAGGAATTGTGCGTAGGAGAGAAGGCCTGTGAATAGAGAACGTAAGCAGCGCTATAGATACCTACGAGAGCAACGAAGAGAACGCGACTATGAGCTTGGACTTATACAACTGGCTGGCCGTCCGTTCTGTAAGCCATCCATAACGATAGTACCAGGGCGCAATGCGCTAACCCTATCGAGATTCATGGCGGGGGCAAGGCGATGAGTAACTACTACGACAGACATAAGCGTGACCCGGAAGCACGTGCTTTCTATAAGTCTACAGCCTGGGCTAAGTGCCGAGCCTTAGTGCTCAAGCGCGACCATCACCTGTGTCAAGACTGTCTCGCAAATAAAACGATCACTAAAGCAGAGACTGTACACCACATAAAGGAGCTGCGAGAATACCCTGAATTAGCTTTAGATGCATCAAATTTGGTCAGCCTTTGCAATTCCTGCCACAACAAACGCCATCCGGAGAAGGGACAGAAAAGTGCCAAAACAGAGAGGAAACAGAGAAAAATTAGAGTTGTAAAGACAGAGGCTAACCCTGAAATATAGCCCCCTCCCCTCTGGACTAAAAAACAAAAATACAAGGGACCGGCGGGCCCCCTTCGCTTGTTGCGCGACCAGAAATTTTACATTAAAGGGGGGTCTCCCCGAATGAAAGGAGTGTTTTAATGGCGGTACCGACAGCGAAAAAAATCCGGGAATATCTCGGAGACAGATACAAAGAATCGGATGAAGAACTGATCGAACTTTACGTCGACACTCATAAGTTTTACCGCCGACTAAAAAAGGAAGTAGCCGAAAACCCTTTAATGATGCGGCATACGAACAAAGCAGGCGCGGAAAACCTCGTCAAAAATCCGTTAGCGATTGAGCTTACGAAGACGGTGACGACGTTAAACAATCTTCTGAAATCGCTCGATCTTACGCCGGCACAGCGCAAAGAATTAAACGCGGGTGGTGGTGAAAGTGACGACGATTACGACGAATTCTAGCCCTACGGAGCTTGAAAAATGGTTCGAAAACTGGCTAAAAACGCAAAAAATGGCCGGATTTATATGCGAAAAACCGGCCGAAAATCTACTTACAACCTTTTACGCGGAGAAAGTTGTTGCGGGAGAAATTAAAGCAAGTCGGAAAAATGTTTTGGCGTGTAAACGTCACCTGCGAGACTTGGAGCGCGCTGGTACTGACGAATTTCCTTACGTATTTGATATCGAAAAAGGACACCGGCCAATTCGGTTCATTGAAAAGTTTTGCAAACCGTCAAAAGGTGATTACGCCAACCTAACGCTTCAGCCGTGGCAACATTTCGTAATCGGCTCACTCTACGGGTGGGTGCATCGCGATACCGGGTTGCGGAGATTTCGCGAGGGCCTGGTTTTTATTGGCCGTAAAAACGGTAAAACGACGATGATTAGCGGATTAGCAAACTTTGCGATATCAAAAGATAACGAACCGGGGGCGCGTGTTTACGTTTTAGCCAACTCGAAGCAGCAGGCTGGTGAACTTTTCGATGAAAGCCGGGCGATGGTTCAGAAGTCGCCAGCACTTCGGAGAAATATGAAGGAAAACCAAAAAGGAATATTCGATATGAAGTCTTTGAGTCGTATTGAGCCAAGAGCATCCGATAGTAAAAAGCTTGACGGACTTAATACTCACCTCGGCATTTTTGATGAGATACACGAGTTCCAAGGATTTAAGCTGATAAACGTAATCAAGCGCTCCTGGTCTGCGCGGAGACAGCCGATGGTTATTTATATTACGACCGCAGGGTACGTTTTAGACGGCCCATTAGTTGAATATTACGAAGTTGCTTCCGATGTTCTTGAAGGATCGAATGAACAGGACCGAAAATTCTACTTTATTGCGGAATTAGACGACGAAAAGGAGATAGATCAGCCGACTGAATGGATAAAAGCGAACCCGAATATGGGGGTAACGATGAAGCTTCCAACAATGGTTCAGGATTACCGGTCGGATCGCGACATCCCTCAAGAGAGAAACGACTGGATTACGAAGCAGTTTAATATGTTCGTGGATAACGGCGAGCAAAGCTTTGTAGACTTCGAAGTTATAAAACGTAATAACAAATATCATAATATCGAAGAACTGCGCGGCATGAGATGTATCGGCGGCTTCGACTTATCACAAACGGAAGACTTTACGAGCGCGTGTCTGGAATTTATTTTGCCGGATAATCGCGTTTTTGTTTTGTCTCATTCATGGGTTCCGGCGGCAAAAGTCGAGAAAGATAACGAGAAAATACCGTACCGAGAGTGGCAAGATGACGGATATTTGACGATTATTCCGGGCGAATACGTGGAATATGAGTACGTTTACGACTGGTTCGTTGAAATGTCGCGTAAATATCAGATCGATAAGATCACGTTTGACCCAGCGAATGCGATGCGATTGGTTCACGATCTTCAAAACTACGGATTTCAAACGGAAGTTGTGCGACAAGGGTACATTACTCTGAGTGACCCATTAAAGCATATCAAAGAATTATTGCTTGACGGAAACGTCGTTTACAACGAAAACAAGCTTTTCACATGGTATCTAAACAACGTCAAGCTCGTCGAAGATCGGAACGGTAACTGGTTGCCGACTAAACAAACGAGGTACCGGAAAATCGATGGCTTTGCGGCTTTTCTGAACGCACATACACAGGTTTATCTCGATATGACGAAGCCGGTTGAGGGCGGAAGCGTCGGATTTATCTCAATTAGCGATCTATTAAACGGTTAGGAGGTGAGAAATTGGGCTTTTGGAGCAATGTTCGGAATTTTTTTCGCAAACCATCCGATGTCAAGGCGGAAACGAGAAGAGATCTAACACACTGGTTTATTCCTCGTGCTACTATTCTAGGAAATTACGGAGAACATGCGCTAGTTGACAACGAAACGGTTTTCTCGGCTGTGTCGCGATTATCAAACACAATGTCAAGCCTACCGATCAAAGCGTATAAAAATTATCAACCGATTGAGTCTCAGGCTTCCGAGCTTCTGACATACGCGCCGAATCATAACATGACATCCGGGCAATTTATCGGCCTTTTGGAGACGCATCGGGCCGTATATGGCAATGCTTACGCAATAAAACGGTACGGAATGCGCTATGAAGTCGTCGGATTAGAGGTTTTGGATCCTTCGAGAGTGCAGCCGGTGATTGAAGAGACTACTCGTGAACTTTGGTACGAGATTTTAGGAGACAACGGAAATTATTTCGTTCACAACATGGACATGATTCACGTTAAATATACGTCGGTAGACGGGTTGAGAGGAATCTCACCGCTAAAGGTTCTGCGGAACGCTCTCGACTTTGATCGCGACGTCCGGCTGTTCAGTCTCGAACAAATGGACGGAGCAAAGATATCGTTCATTCTGGAATTGGCGAATCAGCTCGACGATACACGCAAAGAAAAGATGTTAGAGAACTTTAAAAGTTTCTATAAAGACAACGGAGGCCTCTTAATTCAGGAACCGGGGGTAAAAATACGCGAATTAAAGAAGGAATTCATCGATACAAAGGCGTTTGAGGTCGAAAAAGTGACACGTTCAAGAGTCGCGCAGGCCTTTAATATTCCGTTGTACATGCTTGGCGAGACACAAGGCAGCGTCTCCAATATGGAGCAGCTTTATATCGATTATGTACAAGGCACGCTAATGCCTATCGCAACTCAATACGAAAAAGAATTTAACCGGAAGCTGCTGACCGAAAAGGAACGCAAGTCCGGTTATTATTTTAAGTTCAGTATGAACGCGTTACTGCGTGGGGACATGCAGACCCGCGGTAATTTTTATCAACAAGGTATCCGGAGCGGCTGGTTTAAGCCGAATGAGGTGCGTGCGTGGGAGGATTTGCCGCCGGAAGAGGGCGGAGATACGCTTTATTTAAGCAAAGATTTATTCCCAATCGACCAGGTTGCGCAACAGAAAATAACATCGGCTGATGCCCCGACGCCTCCATCGTTAGAAATTAACGAAGATGATAACGAGGACTCGAAAGGAGGTGAGGACGATAAAGAAGTTCTGGGAAATCAAAGCGGCGAAGAATGACGCTAAAACAGGCGAGATTTACATTTACAGTGAAATCAGTTCGACCCAGTTCTGGGGGGACGAAGTGACTGCGCAAACTTTCAAGGAGGATTTAGACGGACTTGGCGAAGTATCTGCGCTAAATATCTATATTAATTCGCCAGGCGGCTCTGTTTTCGAAGGGAATTCGATCTACAACATCATAAAGCGGCACAAAGCCCACGTTAACGTCTACGTCGACGGGCTGGCGGCCTCTATCGCAAGTGTCATCGCAATGTCCGGTGACGCTATTTTTATGCCTGCAAACGCGATGATGATGATTCATAATCCGTGGACTGTTGCGCAAGGCAATGCGGAAGAACTCCGCAAACAAGCCGACGACATGGATCGCATTCGCGAAAGTCTTATCGAAGCTTACCTCGAAAAAGCAGGCGGAAAACTCGATCGTGATCGTTTGATCGAACTTATGGACGCAGAAACGTGGCTGTCGGCGCAAGAATGCCTCGATTTAGGGCTGTGCGATTCTATCGAAGCTCCTAGCGCTGCCGTTGCGAAAGTAGACACGCAGTTATTTGCGAAGTACCGGAACACTCCGGAATCACTTCTTAATCAGACGAAAGAGGACGAAAAGCAGGCGGAAAAAGAGCGCCTGTTCCGTGAGCAGCTTATCGCGGAAGCACAAACGAATTTACTAAAACTTCAAAACGGGGGAATCATTTAATGGAACTATTTGATCTGAAGGCAAACTTAAACACTGTAGGTACACAATTAGCGTCGGTTGAAAAAGAAATCATGAACAAAGCAGCCGACCCTAACGCTTCTATCGACGAAGTACGGTCTCTAAAACAAAAAAGAGACGATCTTAAAGAACGCATGGATATCCTGCAAAATCAACACGATGCTTTAGAGCAGGAACAAAAAGCTAAAATTCAAGCAAGCCTTGAAAAAGCAAAAGCAGGCGCGTCTGCTGGACTTAACAGCGAAGATCCAAAAGTTAAGAAAATTTCTGCTAAAGCTGGATTAATCCGTGCAACAATGCGAAAAGAAGTACCGGCTCCTGAGGTACGTGCTGCGTTAGGAGATAATAACGGAACAGGCGGGGAAAAACTCCTTCCTAAAACAGTTTCGGAAGAACTTATTCACGAACCTTTTGTAAAGAATCCGTTGCGTGAGCTTTCAACGTATACGAGTGTAACAAATCTCGAAATCCCTAAAGTTGATTTTTCCCTTGACGATGATGACTTCATCCAAGACTTGCAGACTGCTAAAGAACTTGAAGTAGACGGAGATGTAGTTACTTTCGGACGTCGCAAATTCAAAGTCATGGCAAAAATCTCCGAAACTATTTTGGCAGCTACTGATACTGATCTGGTCGCTACAGTTGAGCGCGCTTTACAATCCGGCCTAGCTGCAAAAGAGAAAAAAGTTTCTTTCGCAGTAACACCGAAACAGGGAGAAGAGGAAATGTCCTTCTACGCTGCCGGAATTAAGCAAGTATCTGCGGAAGATAAATATAAAGCAATCAAAAAAGCTATTGCTGATCTTCCGGAGGACTTCCGTGAAAACGCAAAAGTAATGATGACATACGCAGACTATCTCGAAATCATTGAAACTTTGGCTAATGGAAGTGCAACTCTTTACGGTGCACAACCGGAACAAATCATCGGTAAACCAGTTGAATTCTGTGACGCTGCGGTTGATCCTATCGTCGGTGACTTCCGTTACTCTCACTTCAACTATGATCCAGCAATCACTTACGAAAGCGATAAAGACGTTAAAACTGGCGAAAATGTATTCGTTCTTACTGCGTATTTCGACCACAAAATTAAACTGAAATCTGCATTCCGTATCGCTAAAGTAGACACTACTCCCTAAAGCACCCCAAGGGCTAAAGGCAGCTTCGACTGACTCATCGGCATCCCTAAGTTGGGATGCCGTAGCCTTTGCTGGGGGAATCAAAGAATACGAAATCTTTAGGGACGGGGTTTCCGTTGGGACCCGTGTCGGTACATCGTTTAGTGAGAGCGGTTTAAAACCGGAAACTACGTATAAATACCAAGTACGGGCGATCTCAATGGCGGGTAATCCGTCGGAGCTAAGTAACGAACTTTCCGTTACGACAAAACCGACGCCTGTGCCTGATCCGGAAAGCATCAGCGTCAGCCCATCGTCTAAAACATTGAACGTAGGTGAGACGCAGCAAATTACCGCAACAGTATCGCCAAGTGGAGCTGACCAAGGCGTAACATACACGTCGAGCAACACGTCAGTCGCAACGGTGACGAGCTCTGGAAAGGTAACTGCGGTTGCAGCCGGATCTGCTACGATTACTGTCAAATCGAAAGTTAAGACAACGGTTAAGAATACCGTAACGATCACTGTTGTCGAACCAACACCATCTGGCGGTGAGTAAATATGAAAATCACTCCCGATGAGGTAAAAGAATATCTGCGGATTGATGGAGATGAGGAGGATTCCCTTATCTCCTTTTTTATTTCCGCCGCAGAGAAACATCTGGAAAACGCCGGTGTAACCGACAAGGAATCGGAACTATATAAACTGGCCGTCCTCATATACGTCACAGATGCGTATGAAAACAGATCAACCGCAATGAGCGGAAACAAAGTAGCCGGCATTGTATTGCAACTGAGGTGATCACGTGAAAACAGGAGATTTTAATAAGCGGATCACATTTCTCCGTTTTACCGAAACAACAAACGATGAGGGATTCGAAATAAAGGAATGGTTACCGGTTGCGACCGTTTGGTCAGCGGTTAAGACGGTTCAGGGGCGCGAATTTTACCAGGCGGGCGCAGTACAGGCGGACAGGACAGCGCGGTTTGTTATTCGATATTCAAAACGGATGAAGTTGATTCTTAGAAATGACTTGCGCATTTCATACGGAGGTAGGACGTTCGAAATTGAGAGCATCATAAATGACGATGAGCGGAACGTCACCTTTACGATAGTGACGAAGGAGGTCGGAATCAAATGAGCATTCGGATTTCCGGGTTTGACGAGGTGATGCGAAATATCCAGCGTATGGGTAATCGAGCTAATTCGTTGAAATCGGGCGCGTTAGATGCCGGGGCAAAGCCTATTTACGAAACTATGGAAGAGAACAACCCGAGTAAAAGATACAAGATCGCTGTCGAAAAAAGTAAGTCAGACGAAGTAGTAATCGGCCCTGAAAAAGACTTTTTCACAGCACATTTTCTTGAATTCGGCACAAGTCCACACCTTATAAAACTGCGAAAAGCCAAAATACAGACAGACGGCCAAATTGTTTACGGTAAGGAAGTTAACCACCCAGGGCACGCTCCTCGACCGTTCGTTGAGCCGTCTTTTCTTGCATCTAAGGATGATGCGCAGCAAGAGATTGTCAGCTACTACCGGAGGAATTTGATGCCATGAGTCTTCGGAGTCTAGTAATGGCGACTTTGAAGGATATTGGTGTACCTGTTCGATTTATTACGTATTCAGGTGACGAGGATACTTACATTCTCTTTTATGTTTACAACGTATCAGGCGCCCTTTCAACGGAGGATGAAGAGGCCTTCGCTAATCACTATGTACAAATCAGTATCTTCACAAAAGACCCAACTAAATATTCAGAACTGGAAAAAGAGGTAAAGAGCCGGCTCAAACGAGCTGGCTTTTTTCGTTCAAACGAACAGGACCTTTATGAAACCGAAACTGAGCTTTTTCACAAAGTCTTGCGTTATGGGACGACACTAAATACGGAAGAGGAGTGAAGCAACCTATGGCAAAAGGCGTACGCGTAGGTTTAAAAAATATACACTTTGCGAAAATTCTAACGGAAGATGAGAACGGAGTTACTTACGATACTCCGGTTAAAATCGGAAATGCGATCGAAGCAAGTATCACACCGAACACAAACAGCGAAACTCTATATGCTGATGACGGCCCTTCAGAAGTTGAATCTTCGTTGGGAGAAACGGAAGTTGAAATCGGTATCGATCAATTATCAACTACTGCACAGGCGTTGTTGCTCGGTCACACTATTCTTAGCGATGGTGTACTAGAGAAGAAAGAAACGGATATCGCACCGTACGGAGCGTTGCTTTTTGAGTCAGCTACTACTGGAGGGAAATCTAAACTTTACGCGCTATATAAAGGGAGATTCCAGCCGCAAGAGGAGTCTTTTGCAACTAAAGGAGATAGCCCGGAATTCCAAACCGACTCTATTTCTGGTGTATTTGTACGACGCGATCACGACAAGGTTTGGCAACGTAGCGTATTTACGGGAGATGAGGGCGTGAAAGCAGAGGTTATTGAAAACTGGTTTAAGAAAGTTTACGAACCAACAACCTCTACTCCCTGATGCGCCCCAGAATCTACGGTACGACAGTACGACAGATTCTATTACAGTTGAATGGGATCCCGTAGATGGGGCGACTTCATACAACGTTTACAGAGGCGCAGACAAGAAATTCGCTGAAAACGTGACGCAACCTAAGTATGTAACAACCGGCATGAGTCCGGATACTAAACTCACAATTAACGTAACGGCTGCTAATGAGTCCGGCGAGTCTCCTATGAGCGAAATTGTGACACAAACGAAGACGAAAATAGAAACGGAGAGCTAAGTTTTTAGCTCTCTTTTTATTAAAAAAATAAAGAAATTAGGAGTGTGGGTTATGCAAATCACATTAATGATTGATGGTGAAGAGAAGGTATTTCAAGCACCTTTCGTAAAGGGGCGTATGTTGCGGGAAGCTATTAAACTTTCGAAGTCGAGCAACTTTGATGATTTGGATGTTGAAGATTTGGACGCATTGGTAGGTTACGTAGTCCGAGTTTATGACGAACAATTCGATATCGATCAATTTTATGACGGGATTTCTTCTGAAAAACTAATTCCTACAATTACGGAAACAATCCAACAAGTCGTTGGAACTGTAGCTGTTCCAAATGAACAAGTTGGCGAGAACAAAGAAACTGAAGCGCAGGCAATCGGTGAGGTAAAAAACTAACACCGGGGTATATTTTACCCCTTGATGTTTTAGATCAACTTGATAGGGATCTCAAAAAGCTCTATCTCGACAACTCCGAAAAACCCTCGGATATCTATTACCTAGACGAAATGGACATCGGGTGGTTTTGCGAACTAATGAATTTTAGTGATGGTGGTAGCTCTCACGGAAGCGGAAAAACACAACAAAAACTCGGCTATATCGATCAGATACCGGGTTTTTAGAAGGGAGGTATCGGAGATTTGGCGACTGAATCAGTCGGATCTATACGCGTTAGTTTAGGTCTAGACAACATTGACTTCTCTCGCGGCCTACAGGACGTTAACAGAAAATTAAAGGTACTAAACTCGGAATTCAAAGCGGCAATGGCTGGAGCTGGCCGATTCGATAACAGCCTGGATTCATTGCGTAATAAGACCGACATATTAAATCGGACTTTACAAACGCAAAAGGCGAAACTTAACGAGTTGAAGCGGCAATATGAAGAGAGCGTAAGGACGACGGGAAGGTATTCGGCACAATCTGAAAAGCTCCTCGCCCAGTATAATCGAACTGTTGCAGCGGTTCGGAAAACTGAGGATCAATTAGACCTTCTTAACCGTAAAATGCGAGAGCAGAGCAGCGGCTTCAGTCAATTAGGCGCTAAAATTAGCGCAAGCATTAAGACGATCGATACGAAGTTACGCGTATTGGATTCGTCATTTGAGGCTGCATCAGCCGGCATAAGGGATTTCGGTTCTACTACCGAGCAACTACGACAAAAATCGGAACATCTTACGCAATCGATCTCGTTACAAGAGCAGCGTCTTAAAAACATCCGCCGATTGTATCTCGAAGCTAAACGAGCAAAAGGCGAAGATGCTCAGGCGACTCAAGAATTGCGCGTTCAAATGAATCAAGCGACGGCACAACTTCGAACAACTCAAGCCGAACTGGCCGCAACAAACCGGCAGATCCAATCGAACACAGGCCGTTGGAACGAGCTCGGCAACCGGATGGGCGAAGTCGGAGATCGGATGCGGGACGTTGGCGGTCGGATGCAATCTGCGGGATCTGAAATCGCGATGTCATTCGGCGTAGCGACAGCGGCTTTAGGCGGAGGTCTTGCGGTTTCAACGAAAAAAGCGATGGACTTCGAGCAGCAGATGTCGAGCGTGAAGGCGGTCATGAATCCGGCAGAAGCCCGCCAATACAGCGCTGCCCTTACGGAATTAGCCATTAAACTCGGTGCTGATACGAAATACAGTGCGCTTGAAGCTGCGCAAGGTATGGAAGAACTCGTAAAGGCCGGTGTATCTACGAAGGACATACTGAATGGCGCACTTAAGGGCGCGCTATCGCTTGCGACAGCAGGAGAATTAGAGCTTGCGGATGCGGCGGAAATTGCGTCGACTGCACTGAATGCGTTTAAAGACGATAACATTAGCGTTGCACAGGCAGCAGATATTCTCGCAGGGGCCGCAAACTCTTCTGCAACAACGGTTGGAGAGATGCGGTATGGTCTTCAAATGACATCCGCAGTAGCGGCTGGAATGGGTCTTTCTTTTAAAGACACGGCTACTACATTGGCTCTTTTCGCTCAGAATGGACTGAAAGGGTCCGACGCAGGTACTTCAATGAAAACGATGTTAAGTCGTTTAGTACCTATGACAAAGGCTCAGTACGAGACAATGCACGATCTTGGTCTAGTCACCCTTGATACTTCCGAAGCTTTTAAACGTATGGCTGATAAAGGCTTCAAACCAGCGAGTAAAAATATCGGCGATATATACGAGGCACTTAACAAGTATGTTGAAAAGACGACAGGAGCGAAGCAAGGGACCGAAAAGTTCGAGAAGGCCTTTGACAAAGCCACTCGGAGTCTTGGAATCATGGACAATAAATTTTTTGATGCTAACGGAAATATTCGGAGTATGACAGAAATATCTGGAGAGCTTTCTAAAGCGCTTGACGGTTTGTCCGCAAAAGATAAACAAGAAGCCCTTTACAATATTTTCGGTAGTGACGCTATTCGAGGCGCGTTGATTCTTGGTAAGGAAGGAAGTAAAGGCTTCGATAAAATGGCGGCTGCAATGGATAAAATTAAGGCCGATAATGTTGCTGCTGAAAAAATGAATAACCTTAAGGGTGAAATCGAAGAGCTTTCCGGTGCCGTAGAAACTGCACAAATTTCATTTGGTAATGCGCTAACCCCAGCTATCTCTGCACTCGTTTCTGTGCTTCAGAGCGCGACGGACTGGTTTAACGGTCTATCTAAAGGAATGCAATCGTTCGTAGCTATTTCTTTAGCGGTTACAACTGTAATTATGGGCATTGTTGCAGCGTTAGGTTTTTTAATGCTAGGTGTCGGCCAAATGATATCTGGACTCGGGACTGTAAGCGGTTTTTTTAAAAGGTTTGATAAAAAGTGAAAAGTTTATAAAGGTTTTAGGTGTTGCATTCGGAGCACTTACGAGTCCGATCGGCCTTACGGTTCTTGGCATAACCGCGGTAGGAGCAGCACTTGTAATCGCGTACAAAAAGTCTGAGAAATTCCGTAATTTTGTGAACGGTGCCTTTGAGTCAGTTAGAAATGTGACGGTTACGGCATTCAGCAGTATTGCGGCAGTGGTAGGCGACACATTTAATTTTATACAAAAAGCTTCGGTAGCCGGATGGGAGAGATTTGCTGACGGCGTCTCCGTTATTGTTCCGGCAGTACGACAGCGATTTGCTAACGTGGTTAATTCGATAGGTGAATTCGTTTCAAACATCGGATCGTCGATCGCAGATAGATTCGGTTCCGGACTAGCGGATAGAGCCGGCTCCGCAGTAGATTTATTCATTCAGAATTTAAGGGCTGCGTTTTCGAGCGTGGGCGGAATCATATCGATTTTAGCGCCAACCGTGACTGCGTTAGGGCTGGCGATGGCCGGAGTTTCCGGATCTATTGGTTTTGTCATCACCTCTCTTGTTAGTCTAGCCGGTTTTTTATTCCGACTATATCAAACAAACGAAGAGTTTAGAGCGTCTGTACAGAACGCCTGGTCACAGATTATGTCGGTGATCGGTAACGTTGTAGTTGCGATTCAGCCAATCATAAATCAATTTATCGGGTATTTTTCGGATATTGCAGCAGAGCTTGCACCTGAATTCGCGAAAACGGGCGAAGTCATAATGTCCAGCATTAGTTCGTTAGGACCAACGTTTACTGAGCTCGGAAATGCTTTTGGGGAATTGTGGACAACGTTAGGTCAATCATTCTCTGAAATTGCGGTTCAGATAGCGCCGGTAATCCAGGAATTAGGCGTGACTTTCGCGGCGTTTCTACCGCAAGTTGTAACTTTGGTTGGACAGTTGATTCAGACATGGGCATCTTTCCAAGTCCAATTCGCACAACTTATTATGCAAGTCGCATCGGTACTATTGCCAATGTTAGCTCAAGCATTTACATCTTTGCTTCCGCTGATTTTACAAATCGTATCGTCTGTACTTCCAATAGTGCTACAGTTGATTCAGTCCCTTGTTCCAGTAGTAACCACTATTGCGACTACCTTGTTACCAATTTTGCTACAGGCGTTTCAATCAATTTTCCCGCCAGTACTGGCGATAATTCAGTCTGTAGTGCCTATCGTCGCTAATCTGTTAACATCAGTTGCTCAAATCTTGAGTCAGTTGGCTGTAACCTTGCTACCACTCATTCTGCAAGTTGTTCAGGCTGTTTTCCCTGTTGTAACAAGCATCATTCAGATTGCCATGCAGGTAGCCGTAACGGTTTTACAGTTAGTGGCAACTATAATTCGTACTGTTCTTATCCCAGCGATCCAATTCGTGCTGAAAATTGTGCAAGTCGTGTTCCCTGTAGTTGTTAGTGTAATCCAAAACGCACTCAATATCGTGATCAACGTAGTTAAGTTTTTCACTGCGCTACTAAAAGGCAATTGGAGTGCGGTCTGGAATGCGATACTTGGGATTCTGAAAAGTATTTGGAACATAATCACCGCAGTAATCCGAGGAGCTGTAAATGTAGTCCTCACACTCTTTTCTGGATTGGTCAATGGGGCAGTTAGCGCCTGGAATTTCTTGAAGGACAGAACAGTAGGTTTGTTCAAATCAATCGGGAAATTTGCGGCCGACACGTTCCACAACATGATCGAGGGAGCAAAGGCGCTACCAGGTGAAATTGGTGACGGAATAAAAAATATGGCCGGCAGAGCTCTATCCGGAGTTAAATCTCTAGGAAATACGATGATCGGCGGACTTGAAGGAATTATCAATGGCTTGACGCAAAAAGGGATTAACAAGCTACTCGATACATTCGGGGTGGATAAAAAACTCCGGATCCCTAAACTCGAAATTCCGAGGTTCGCTAAAGGTACGCCAGCAGGTGGGCACAAAGGCGGTCTTGCTATCTTAGGAGATGGAGGCGGTCCGGAGTTATTCCGTACACCTTCCGGTTTCACAGGTTTAAGCCCTGGAACCGACACGCTCTTTAATCTGCCAAAGGGGACGCAAGTCTTGCCGCATAAAGAAACACGCGAGGTACTATCTTCTGGAATCCCCGCATTCAGGAAAGGTACGAAGAACAAAAGTTTCTTCGATTCTGCTATCGATGTTGGAAAATCCGCTGTTGATGCGGGTAAAGCTGCCGTAAACAGTGTTAAGGATTTCGCTTTTGATGCGTGGGAATACGTAAGCAATCCGTCAAAACTTATCGCTAAAACGATAGAAAGTCTCGGACTGAAGTTGCCGGATATTTCCGGAGCTTTCGGGACAATTGCGAAAGGTGCCTTCGGTAAAGTCAAAGACTCCGCCGTCAGCTTTATGAAAAAGAAACTCGCTGACTTTGGTGGAGCTTTCGGAAGCGGCGATAAAGCGTCCGGAAACGTTAAGCAATGGATTCGGGCGGCGATGGCTAAAACGAATTCGCCAGCTTCTTGGTTCGCCCCACTCGTTACAATTGCGATGAAAGAGTCCGGAGGCCGTACGGGTCCGTCTACAATTAACCGTTGGGACTCGAACTGGAGACGTGGTACACCGTCAATGGGTCTTATGCAAACGATCAAACCAACGTTTGATGCGTATAAGCTTCCGGGCATGGGCGACATCATGAATCCGGTCCACAACGCGGTTGCGGCTATCCGTTATATCAAATCTCGCTATGGAAGCCCGTTTAATACTCCAGGCATCAGATCGATGGCGAAAGGCGGTCCGTACAAAGGATATAAAATCGGCGATATTGTGACGCAAAAGCAGCTCGCCTGGATTGCGGAAGAAGGTCCAGAAGCGATTATTCCGTTGCAAAACCATAGGCAGCGGGCGCAGCAATTATGGACGGCGGCAGGAAGAGAAATCGGTATGGATCCGTCTGGTGGAAGTAACGAGGAGGAAATTGCTTTGCTACGGGGACAAAACGCATTACTGCGCCAAACCAACACGTTGCTAACAGGTATTCTACGTAAGGATCCGAATGTTATTGTCGACTCGACGGCGCTTACAGACAGTGTAGAAAAAGGCCAAGCACAGAACATCGGATTCAATAAATTGTTGTGGGGTGATCGATAATTGGCGTACCTGACGATTATAAAGAACGGTGAGACTATCGATCACCGTAAGTACGGCTTAAAGCTTTTGAGCTTTCGTAAAGAATCATTAACACACCGGACTAACTACGAGGAAGTAGACGGTCGTCACGGCACGATTGATACCGGAACAACGTTCGGTGAGCGAAAGCTCAAAGCGAAGTTTATGATTCAGGGCGTAGACCATCTCGATTACCAATTGGTGATCGATGAGGTTTACGCTTTATTTGCGTGCGAAGAACCTATAGAACTAATCGATTCGAGACAGCCCGGAAAAGTGTGGACGGTAAAACCGAGCAGCACCTTCGAGCCAGAAGACGTAAACCCAAGGACCGGTACATTTGAAATTGAATTTACGTCTCCGATACCGT
Organism: Bacillus sp. GM2; assembly: GCF_056155945.1. Classification (NCBI taxonomy): domain Bacteria; kingdom Bacillati; phylum Bacillota; class Bacilli; order Caryophanales; family Bacillaceae; genus Bacillus; species Bacillus sp. GM2. The sequence continues at coordinate 7,566 of NZ_JBRKSZ010000001.1, read as the reverse complement.
TTGCGAGTTCAGTCGGTTCGACACTTGATCCTTTCACATTCGGTGAAAATATTTGGCAGATAGGTCAGGGACTTATACCCGCGGATGAACTTGTTTATATCCATCGCACTAAAAAATTCAGAATCTATAACGCTGGTAACGTAACAGTCGATCCTTGTAACGAGATGCCTCTGAATATCGTATATTCCGGATCATCCACAAATTTTGCGATCAAGAATATAACAACGGATCAAACTGTTTCATACAACGGAACAACGAAATCAACCGACAAGATAAAACTCGAGGGGTTGCGCCATCTGAAAAACGGTATTAGCGTTTACGGAAATACTAATCGAGGATACATTTCGTTGAAACCTGGGTGGAATGACATCGAACTTTCAGGTACATCTGGAAGTTTCGAAATCTCGTTTGATTTCTTCTTTTTCTATAAGTAGGTGAATCAATTGAAAATATTAGCGGTTAAAGATGCAACAGGTGTAATGGAGCCGTTGCCAGGCTTTGTGACAACGCGAACTGACGGTAGTGACGGTGCGCGGTCGTTAAAAGTTACGGGGGTCAAGACTAAGAATAATCAGTCTGGCTATAACCTTGTCAAAAATGAAAATACACTTATTTTTGATAACGAAGAATATATCATCAAAACCCACCGAGAACGAACGTACCGGAAAGGCGTCGGAGTTGAAGTAACGGCCATCCATCGTATCTTCGACGACTTAATGAATAACTATATATACGAAGAAAAGACAGGCACGCTTCGATTGGATGCGATGCTCTCTTTTGCATTAGCGGGAAGTGGGTACACTTTCGAAATAGATACGACAGACTTGCCGATATCTGTCAGGGTAGAAAATTTCGGTTGGAACAATTCGCTTGCTCTTTTTCGTGATATTCTCGAAAAGTTCGGAGCGGAGTTCGACTATAGAGGCAAGAAAATCTACGTTGCTAAAAAATTCGGCATTCAAAGAGATGATTCATTCTTGCGATATAAGTTCAACGTAAAAGATCCGCAAAAAGAGATCGATACCAGTAGTTTTTCGACATATATTCGAGGATATGGGAAGAAGGACGAAAAGGGCAATTATTTGTTCGCTGAATATAAGAGCCCGTTAGCGGAATTCTACGGCATCAAACATGCGGATCCGGTTAAAGACGAACGATACACAGATAAAGAAAGTCTTCTAGCGGCTATGAAAAAGCAGCTAAACGATAGCATGGATATATCCCTCACGTTTACTGCAATTGAACTTAAAAGCATGGGGCTGTCTGATATTAAAAAAGGTGATTATGTATGGTGTGTTATTGAGCCTTTTGATTTGAACGTTCAGCTACGAGCGGTGAGTAGGGAGGATTACTCTGACGAATCCAAATCGCCTACATTTACTTTCGGGTCGATAGCGAAAAAGGCTTCTGACATAATCGCAAGTTTTAATACAACAAAAAAAGCGGTCGACAAAGTTATTGATACTTCAACTGGAAAAATAAAAGACTCTGCAATAAATATGAATGGAATCGCAACCAAGGCGGAACTTCAGTCCCACATAAGTAATACTGTTGTCCATATAACCGCAGAAGAAAGAGCGACATGGAATGCGGCTTCGAATTCCCTGGATAATCTAGATTCGATTACATGGGCAACTCCAATTCTTAAAAATGGCTGGGTGCAGTACCCAGATCAAAGTTGGAATTATCCGATTCAGTACGGAAAAGATTTCGTTGGTACAGTCTACCTTCGAGGCGCCATATCCTCAGGTACAATTGGTAACGCTATACCAGCTTTCACTCTTCCAGTTGGATATAGGCCTCCTTTCCCGTACTTGTTTATCGGAGTTTCGTCAGTGTCTCCAGATGGGATTCCACAGTATTTCCGAGGCGTAGTCACTCCTAGTGGAGATGTGTGCATCGAAAACAGTTCTAGTGCAGAGTTGTCGAACCAATTCATCGGTATTTATACGCAATTTAAAGCTGTATAATAGGCAGTCATGCCAGGGTGAAAATAGCAAAGGAGGAGACAGATGCCTAATTACCCATACAAAAAAGCAGGCAATGCTTTCGATCGTGATTTTAGAAACAGCTATAACGATAATCTAGTAGATATTGCGGAAGACATTAGTGGATCATACAATGGATTAAAATCTCATATTAAAGGTCAGGCATCCCATACGTCCGATCAAATAAGCCACCTTGACGGGTTAACAGTCTCAGATGAGATTGAGAAAACGAAAAAACGGATCAATAACCTAATTTTAAACGCGGACGGAACAAATATAAAAGAGGTTGTAGACCTCCGAGTGAATAATAAAGGGGAAGTTTTCGATACAGCCAACGATCGATTATTCAATACAGAAAGTAGAATTGATAACCTTTATGGGGAGCAAGTAAAAAGAGATCGAAAGTTCGAGGAGTACCTTAATTATCAAAAAATTATATTCTCTGTTTTGGCCAGGGATAACTCTCTGCCATTCCCACAAGCCATTTCTATAAATCAAGAAGACGATGAGTTGTATATTGCAAGGCAAGAAAACGGTGGTAGTGTTTGTATCATTTCGCGCTATGAACTATCTACATCAGCTCTGAAGGATTCCCAACAATTTACGATCACAAGTTCAACGTATAACGAGGGTATTCCTTGGTTTAAGAACTCAGAAGGGGAATTGTGCTTTCTTGTGAGGCAGCAGTTTGAAAATGAGCTTTCTATCTTTAACTATACCACTGGGGAAATAGAAGAAACGATGGAAGTTCTCGGATCATATAAGACGGGAAATGATATCGATAAAAAATACTTCGTTTCCGGAAACTCAACGAATGAGAGAATGGACCGGATATACATTTATGATTTTCAAAGTATTATCGCAGGAAGTCCTAGATTGCTAATGGAGGTCTCAGTAAACAACCAAGAGATTATGTTTGAAAAGGTACAAGGGATTACTTTCCATGATAATAAAATTGTCTTAGGACAAGGAAAAGATTACCCTGCGATTACCGTCCTTAATCTAGACGGAAGCATTGCTAAGTCGTATTCATTCTCGAAAGAGTCATTCGCTGACTTAATTGAGCAGAACTACGATTTTGACAGAGTCAATTACGCCTTCGAAAATGAGGGTGTTTGTATGTTTAATTATGATGGATACGTTATTCCGGCTCTGATGCAAATAGCGGTTGAAAGAAGCGGTAGGGAACTGGTATTTGTGACGTTAGCTGGAGCGCAAGACGGAAAGCTAATCGAGACTGCTCCGCGACCGCGGCCGAATATCACAGATATAACGTACGATAAAGTCGCATTGCATATGCCGAACAGGAACTTCGTAACTAACGGAGCCTTCGACGTATGGCAGCGTGGAACTAGTTTTACTGATGATGGTGTATTCACTGCTGACAGGTGGCTCGTTAATGCTGTTGGTACCAATGAGAGCGGGATCAATCGGACTGAAAGAGTGAAAAAGCCGATGAGTGCTCCTTTTTCTAATAAGTATGGTTTAAGAATAACGAAATTGAAAAATGTTCCGGATCTCTCGAGAACTGATTTAATACAGCGAATAGAAAATCCGACTCAATTTAGAAGCGGTGAGGAGTACACCTTGGCTTTATGGGCAAGAACCAATAAATCCTCACATAGAATCAAACTCCATCTCGATTTAGCGCACGATGGAAAACACGATAATCTTGCGGTTAGATCTTGCCAAGTGACAAGTCGATTCACATTCTTTGTGTTGAATATAAAGATGCCCGATATGTCCTCATATAAATTTTTGGAAGAAGATTACGTAGAGGTCCAAGTTGATGTTGAAACAGCAGGCAGCTCATCATACGATAGTTTGGCTCCTGGTGAATGGGTAGAATTTTATCTCGTCAAATTAGAAAAAGGAAGATTTGCTACGCCATATGTCGCACGTCCTCTAACTGAAGAAATAGCCGAGTGTCAAAGATATTACCAAGTCCTCAGCACCGGCTCTGTAAAGCAAGTTGATCTTAGGCCGATGATGCGTAAAGCGCCAACAGTTACACAAAGATCTGACGGGAATTACGGGTACGATGCGGAGCTACCTGAAACTCCAACATACTAAAAGAAAGGGAGGTAATACTGTTGGCTATTTATAAAACCGGCTCTTACACGTTTGATATAAACCCGATAACAGAAGGAAATTATAATTCAGCTTTTATATTTTCGACGCAAGATATTAATACGGCAAAGTTGATATTTTATTTACGCAAGGACGGCATCCCTTTGCCCCTATCAGCTGTGACCGGGAAAGTAATCCTCGTTCCGCCAAGCGGCAAGCAAAGAATACGGGACGTCACGATAGTCGATCCGTTGAATGGTGTCGCAGAGTACGTATTGGATGAGGACGAAATCAAAATGTACGGTAAATTCAACTGCCAGCTAATTTTGAAATACACGAACGGCCAATCACTCTCTGCGCATAAATTCGGCTTTGAGGTATCGCAAAGTCTTGTTGACCAGAATATCGCACCTCTTGCGGAATATTACGTCGATGATTTTGAATCGTTAAAAGCGTTGATCATCGCGTTGTATGACGAAGAAACAGCGATGATCGACGAATTAAAAGCGAAGTTCTCGGATCTCGACCGGATCGAGACGAAAGAGGGAGCGCAGGAAAAGGCGGATGCTGCGGAAGCTCACGCAAAGGCTTATATGGATGCACACGCAGCTAAGACGGACAATCCGCACAAGGTAACGAAAGCGCAGGTCGGCCTGTCCAACGTCGATAACGTCAAGCAAGCATCGAAAACAGAGTTTGATAGCCATGCTAATAATAAGAGCAACCCTCACGCTGTAACGAAGGCACAAGTTGGATTGGCTAACGTTGACAACGTAAAACAGGCAGCGAAAACGGATTTTGATGCACATACTGCGGATAATGTACGCCATATTACCGCTGATGAGCGGACTAAGTGGAATAAGGGGCAACTGTATAAATTGACACAAGATAATGGTGTGCGAATCCTTATTCCTGATGGTACTGATTTATTAACTTTGCCGCCTGGTTTTTATTACGGTATCAATAATAGACTGCTTAATAACCCCGACCCTAATGATGCTGGATGGTTCAATTATGACATTATGGATGGAAACTCTGGAAGAAAAACAATTATAGCCACAGCAAGTTACCACAATAAGATGTGGTTCGCAACCATCCACACAGATGGAGTCTTTAGGGGCTGGAATCGTATTATAACTGCTAATGATCTTGAGCCTGCATGGACTGAAGTTCCTTTGAAAAACGGTGCGGAACATGGGGCTAGAAAAGTTATGTGTGCAAATGTTGGGGGCTTGCTTTATTTAAAGGGTGAGATCATCACTAATAGGAGTGTAGTTTTCGGAACCCTCCCGGCATCTTATAGACCTGCCCAACTACGCAGCAAGCTTGTTCCTATATTCGGTACAACAGGGATGACTAAATTGTATATTGAAACAAACGGAAATATGAGGCTGGAGGGGCAAATCGCTGATAAGTCCGAGAACATAACTTCTTATGGTTTGGACGAAATTATTCCCCTGTAGGAGAGATAAATCATGAAAAACATTTTTAAATATGACAAAGAGACGTTCTTGTTAATTGATAATGATATTATTCAGCCTGATGATCAAGGGAATTATGAAATTCCGGATGGATGGACAGACATTCCATTTGACCCGGGTTTATATCTTCCGAAGTTTTATCCGGACGAAAAGGTGTGGAAGGAATCGGCTACAAAAGAGTATATTGAAAGCTTGCAGCCTCCGGAGCCTGATCCCGGACCGTCAGAAACCGAGGTTCTCCGGAAACAAGTGGCGGATTTATACTACTTAATCGCGTTAGGAGGTTCGTAAATGCCAATCGATTGGTACACGTATATTAAAGGATTCTACGAAGACGGTCTTTGGACGAAAAAGCAAGTGCATGACGTTGTGGCTGCCGGACGGATCACGCCGGAACAATACGAGGAAATTACCGGAGATCCTTACGATCCTGATTCGCCACCAAGCGAAGACGAGAACGTAACTAATAGCGAACAGGAGGCGTAGTCATTGGGCGAGCTGGACGTAATCAAATATTTTTTAACGCAGGGGCCGTTCGCGGTCCTTTTTACGTGGCTGCTGATTTACGTAATGAAATCGAATCGTGAACGTGAATCGCGGCTACAGGATCTACTCGATAAATTCAGCGATAAGTACGATGTCATTATCGATAAGCTCGATAGGCTCGAAGAGAAGTTTCGCGGAAGAGAATAACACGCCCGTTCGGTGAGAGTCCGGCGGGCTTTTTATATACGCAAAATTAACGAAAAGGGAGACGATTAAATGGCGATTTCAGTTACGAAAAACCTCGTCGCGTCAAGTAAGTATTCCGTTAAGTGTCCGTATTCAATGGATGCGAAGTACATTACGTTCCATAATACGGCAAACGACGCTTCAGCAGCGAATGAAATTGCGTACATGATCCGCAATAACAACGAAGTATCGTATCACTTTGCGGTAGACGATAAAGAGGTCGTTCAGGGGATTCCGACAAACCGTAACGCATGGCATTGCGGAGACGGCAACGGACCAGGCAACCGTTCATCTATCGGCGTCGAAGTTTGCTATTCGAAGTCAGGTGGCGCTAAGTATAAAGCGGCCGAAAAACTTGCGATTAAATTCATCGCTCAGCTATTAAAAGAGCGCGGTTGGGGCGTTGATCGCGTTAAGAAACATCAGGATTGGAGCGGAAAATACTGCCCGCACCGTGTACTCGATGAGGGACGTTGGGATGCGGTGAAAGCGGCTATCGCTGCGGAATTGAAAGCTCTCGGAGGAAAGTCGGCTAGCCCTGCGAAATCAGCTCCGAAAGCCGTCCGGTACAGACGTATACCGTTAAGAAAGGCGACACGCTTTCGGAAATCGCGGTTAAAACAGGCGTCAGCGTGGCGAAACTCCAGTCCTATAACGGTATTAAAAATCCGAATAAAATCATGGTCGGTCAGGTGCTGAAGCTTACGGGCAGCGGTAGTTCCAAACCGTCCTCTAGCGGTAAGAAATACGTTTACCTCCCGGCATCTGCCGACTCATGGCGCATATATCCGACTAACAAAGCGCCGGTCAAAGGGAACGAATGCGGATTCTTGCGGCCGAAGAAATTTGGCGGTCTTAAATACGAGATCCTTGCGAATCCACAAACGGACGTCTATACGATCAAAACGGATCAGTTCGGAAAAGTGAATATCTACGCGGCGAAATCAACCGGCGCAACTATTAAATAACACGAAAAGGGAGACGATATAAATGGAAGAAGTATTATTATTTGCGACAGTGTTGGCGCCCATCCTAACGGCGCTTGTTCAACTTGTTAAGAAAACGATTAACATGCCGACCAATGTTGTGCCTGCGGTCAGCTTCGTTTTGGGAATCGCACTCGGAGCCGTGGCCTATCCGTTTACGGACCTCGAACTAGTATTGCGGTTGTGGGCCGGCGGTTTTGCGGGACTGGCTGCGACGGGTCTTTTCGAGATCGGCGCAAAACGTGAAGGAACGACCAAGTAAGCGGAACTTTTGGCGGGCGCCTGCGTATAAATTCGTAGGTGCTCGTA